>NZ_JBVVPP010000073.1:0-28466 GCF_055811315.1 Bradyrhizobium sp. MI1.4
CAGGACGCCTCGTTGCGCTATCCTCTCAGCCGCGCTGCCGGCCGTCGTGCCTACCGCGCGAGCGGTTTAGTCCTGTGACCCACTCTAGACGTCAGATGCGTCAGGACCGCCTTCCCCTTGAGAGCGTAGCAGCGTCGCGGCGCATAGCGGGGCAGGTGGTCGCCTGCGCTCAGCAGCGCGCGAGATCAAAATGCGAGGGGTACGCGGATATGTCAGTAGGCCGAGGTTTGCATCCAGCCTAGGCCATTGCTACGGGTTTACCAGCGTCCCCTCGTCGGAAACGCGCCACGCTGCCAAGCCGAAACATAGCGTTAGCATCAAGTTGGCCAGCAAGAGCAGGACTGAGAAAAAGTGGCTCACACGCGCACCCGGAGCCGAACGTCCCCCCAGTCCGCATACAGGTGGATGATTCGAAAAGTGCAGCTGCGCTGACCTAGTCGCTTTTTCAGAGGTCGTAAAAAATGCTGGATCAACAGCTTCGAACTGGGGAGCGCAGCCCTCGCGCGGTTCGTGCGCGCGCCGGGGACCTCGCGCCGCGCTGATCGTAGCAAAGAGGCACGGCAGGAGCTATTATCTCGTCCTTCTCGCTCGGGATCAGTCGCTTTCAGGAGTCTGGCAGTGATAAAAATCTTACAAGGAATGCTCCTCGCGACCACGGTTCTCGCTGGTGCTGCTAGTGGGGCACGCGCAGCGGGTGGCTGTGGCGAGGGCTGTCATAGGACAAGCGGTGGCGCATGTGTCGTTGACGGCTGGGGCACGGGAGCCAAGGTTCGGAACGAATGCCCGGCGACCTCTCGCCCCCGTCCACCCTGCGGCGGCGGGGATTTCATCTGGGACCGCACCAAACAGGCGTGCTTCCAAAATAACCGCAGCTGGTTCTGATCTCGCGCGCCATTTAGGCGCGCTGTACACAGCGCAATCTGATCTCAGTGCGATGGCCTCAGCGCGGGTGACAACGAGTTCAGACGGGAACAGCTTGGTCCTCATCTCGGCCAGTGCGTTGCTTCATGGCCCGCTGTCGGCGCAGTCGCGACGGGCTCGGTTCCCGTCCTTGGGATCAGGTGCGGACCTCCGAGCACGGGAGCCGCAATAGCGCTGGACTTCTATGATGGTTGTGCGGCCCCGCCGCCGGCTTACAGCATCGACTGCGGGCTAGCCGTCTTGGCAAGGGATACCGAAGTTGTCACAAGTGAGGGCGAATGACTCTTTTGCCTTTACATCCTCGAAGCAAAAACGAGCTCCGACTTCCGCGCGATCGATCCACCAATCGGCGTTATTGCTTTTAGCGATGCGGGAGGCTTCGCCGCGTAAAAGATCTAATTGTCTTCCGGCAGCACGTACGATCAGGCAATTTTGTTTGGGCACAATACTGTCCTCCATTGGCAATCAGCCCGCCGCGACTAATGGCTACAAAGTACGGCGGCCAGATTCATCTCTAAGCGCCGTGGATATAGCCCAGCTCCCGGGGCAATGGGGCGGAGGAACTGGGACCAATCCGGGGCGCCCTTTAGGAAGGGCATCGGGCAAACTTGGCAGCAGCAGCAAGGTTTCAAAAAGTGAAGGGCCGCTGCGTTGGGACAGCGTGTGTCCTCAGTAAAACTACGGGGCGTCTCATTTGATAGTACCGCCATTTTAGATCGGCGCTAAACCGGCCTCGACGAAGCATTCAACTGCGTGACCATGGGCGAATATCGAGCTTACGTAATCGGGGCTGACGGGCACATAGCTTCGGGTCGACTTGGTGGTCCCCGATGAGGCGACAGCCCGGAAAAGTGCGAAGCAGCTTGTCAATTGGCATGCTGTTGAGCTCTGGGCAGGCGCAACAAAGATCGAAAGATTCGGGCCAGAACAGTAACGTTTTGCTGTTTTCGCGTGCGTCCGGGAACCAGCAGACTTAACCTGGATTAGGTTTCCACGGTTCAATCGAGGAATTGGCCATGGGCGTGGAACGAATGCACTCCCCGAAGTACTGGCGGATGCGCGCCGAAGAATTTCACACCAAAGCCGATAATTGCGAGTTTCCGGACACCGCAGCCGGGCTCCGGCAAGTTGCGAAGAACTATGAGGATATCACGCGCCAAGCACAGCAGCTCCTCGTTGCTGAACAAACGCGCAAGCGGCGCCGTCGCTTAGAAGCTCGTGGAGTGGCGCAAGAATTCCTGGACGACCCGCGCCCTATCATGAGCCAGCTGCGCCAATAAGGCCACCTTGGTGGAGGGGGTGGCCTGGCTTGAGGTGGAGCCTGGGACAGAAGCTGTCGGCTCGTGTCGATCTGTTGCCGCGTACCGGCGACCACGGACCTAAGCAGTTCCGCTTCTCTCCGTATCTTCCGGATAACTTCTTTCGCCTGTTCGCGGGCGCTGCGGTGATCGTCGTCCATGATGATTCCCCACTCCCGCAGGGATCATTGCTCGCGTCTAAAATGAGCGCCATAACGCAAGATAAAAGGCGGTCAGAATTTACGAGGAGACCAAGGAGCGCTCGATCTCGCAAATTGAGGAGGCCTGCCGCTAAAATCCGGCCTGACCTGAGCCCCTCGGTTGGCGCAACCAGCGCACAAAAAACGCGGCTCGATATCAGACAGGCGAACATCGTCCTGCCGATCGGCGCTGAGAGCTACGTTATGACCGCAATGGCAGTGGATCAGGATGCGCCGTAAGCCCATCTCGCGCATCTCGCCGAAAGTGATTTTCATCTGCCGGCCGTCGGCGTGCGTAGGGCGGGCGCCTTGTTCAAGGCCCTGCCTCCAGGTCCTCATGTGGCTGTTCTTCCCAGACCAACTCGCCGCATTCGCATTCGAAGATCCGGAGGAAGCCGGGTGGCTTTGAGTTCCAAATGCGCTCTATAACCCGCGTCGGTCGGTCGCACTTGGGACATCGGACGGAATCTTGTCTTGATGTCATAGGCACGTCTCGCCACTACGTGGGCAGACTCTGAACGCAGCTTTATGTTCCGCAGGAAGCCCCGCCGAGTAAGGCAAGGTCGCGCGGCTCAGAGACAGCTCCGGCTCTGGACAGGGGGTAATGCGGGGGCCGCCGGCGCCGAACTCCGCGCCGCTTGCCTTGAGCGTGTAGAGGAAGATCTTCTCGGATGGATTCTGCCGTCCTGTACTGCCTTGATGCCCGAAGCCAGCTGAACGAGCTGCCGCGCAGCGACTTCCAAATCGGCAAAAGGGCGTTCGGTGACGTGCTTCATCGCTGGAATCAAAACTCAAGCGCCCATGCTTGGCCTGACTTGCCCGCGACTGTCATGCCAGTTCGGGAGGATATGCACAGATCCTGCGGAAGGCCCGTCGAGCCGCAAGCGGGCGATTGCAGCGCCCGTTGAGGTGTTGGGATTGCAGGTTAGCATTCGCGCCGCGCCTCCAATCTGGTTTTAATGGGCTGGGCGCGTGCATCGGCGAGATCGGAGTGGCGTCCCGCGACCAGCCTTCACGGTTTGAAATGGGCTGCATCAAAGTGGGTCTCAACAGTCTAGTCGTGCGGGTCGTTTCCCTTCGGTTCCTGCAAGAATTTGGGCATGTGTCCACGCGCATCACGATCGCGCGGGGCGGGGCGTTCGGACGGGTCGCGACCGAGCTTGGACTGCAGCTCGACGAGGTCGGTGAAGACGTCGGCCTGCCGGCGCAGCTCGTCGGCGATCATCGGCGGCTGGCTGGCGATCGTGGAAATCACGGTGACCCGCACGCCGCGGCGCTGAACGGCCTCGACCAGAGAGCGGAAGTCGCCGTCGCCCGAGAACAGCACCATCTGGTCGATGTGCTCGGCGAGCTCCATGGCGTTCACGGCGAGCTCGATGTCCATGTTGCCCTTGACCTTGCGGCGGCCGGAGGCGTCGATGAACTCCTTGGTCGCCTTGGTGACGACGGTGTAGCCGTTGTAGTCGAGCCAGTCGATCAGCGGCCGGATCGAGGAGTACTCCTGATCCTCGATGATGGCGGTGTAGTAGAACGCCCTAAGCAGCGTCCCGCGGCTCTGAAACTCCTTCAGCAGGCGCTTGTAATCGATGTCGAAGCCCAGAGTTTTTGCCGTCGCGTAGAGATTGGCTCCATCGATGAAGAGCCCGATCTTGTCGGTAGAGGAAGGTGACATTCAGTTCACGCTTTCCGTGAAACAGCGCAGATTGAGCTTGAAAGAGTTGGGACCGCGACGCGTGATATGTCGGTCGCATTCAAGATAGATCGCTAGCGAAGATCTTAGAGTACAGACGGATGCTTTAAGCTTCAACTATTTTCGACCGGAGCTCGAACTCTAACGATAGCGGAAAGTTGGTCTGTCGATTTGTAATGTATGCTGTCTAATTCAGGTGCTTATTTCACGGTATGCCTGTCGGCGATTTTGCCCTGTTTGATCTTTGGATCCACCGGCGCGGCCGCGGCTGGCAGTGGTCTGTTTCAGGTCCATGTGGAAACGTTCTGTTAGTCGGGACGAGAGAAGCCGGCCCGCAGCGCAATACATGGCTGCGCGGGACATCTTGCAGTTGCTGCTGAGCGCCCCTTATCTCGATCTAAGGAGATCCAAAGTTGCTTCGGGGCCTTATCATCTACCTGAATGCGAGGAGGGATTTCAGCGATTAGGCGATTAGGCCGAGGAGAACATCGCGGCCAATGAGGCGGCTCTGCAATTCGAGCGGGTGAGCGGATAGGACCGGAGCGCGGACTGGTGTGCCGAGTAGACCGTCGCTGCCGGAAGGACACCAACGCCACTTCGATTGGAACCTCTTCCACAACTGGATTGTTCATCGAGGAACAACCGCGGAGTTGCCGATGAACAGAATGCTTGTGTCGCTCGGGACAGCAACCCTGATGGCGATCTCAGTTGCCAGCGCATCTGCGAAGGATAAACAAAGCGGAACGTTCCTCAAGAAGGCAATAGAGGGCAACTTCGCTGAAGTGAGCATGGGAGAGCTGGCGCAGCAGAACGGCCAGAGCGATGCCGTAAAGTCATTTGGCAGAATGCTTTCCACAGACCACGCCGTCGCCAATCAAAAGGCTTTAGATGCTACCCAACGATTGGGAATGAACGCACCAAACGGGCCGAATGCGAAGCAAAAAGCCGACCACGACAAGATGTCAAAAATGTCCGGCGCTGGCTTCGATAAGATGTTTGCGGCTCACATGGTAGCAGACCACCAAAAGGACATCGCCGAGTACAAGAAGGCATCACAAAGTAAGGATGCGGCAGGTGAATATGCTTCCGGCCAGATAGGTACGTTGCAGAAACATCTGGACACCGCAAAATCGTTGAAGGCTGGCTGGTAATCGATCCGAGGCCGGAAGTCTCAAACAAGTTCGTCGGCCCGCCGCTGTCGCGCCGATCGCGCCGTTTCGAGACCCGGCCCTTCGAGGCTCATCCCGCAGGCGGCGAACTAGTCCGGCCATCGCTGCTCGCTGGTATCATCGCAACGGCGAAATCGGCAACCGCACGGTTTCGTCCGGGCGTTTGACGATGGCTGGCAACCCCCGCGCATCGCTGTCCAAGCCTATTTGGGCTCCCAGCCTCTTTTCTGCACATTGCCGTGCTTACGGTTCCACTAAGCGGTTGAAAAGTATCGAGAAAGCCTGACCAATTAGGCGGCGAGTGTGGCTAGCTAGCTACAGCAACCTGAGCACGAACAGGTTACGTTTTTAAGACAGGTGGGCATCGTGCCGTTTTTTCGAATTCCATTTTGGGGAGACACTCGCATGAGAAAGCTTTTAGTACTCGCGGCCGGGGTGATGGCTTTGGGCCTAGCGGCTCCCGCTACTGCCGCGGATATGGCAGCGCGTCCTTACACCAAAGCCCCGCCAATGCCTGCCGCCGCGGTCTATAACTGGACTGGCTTTTATATCGGCGGCCACGTCGGATATGGCTGGGGTCGCTCCAGCAACGACACCTTCAGCGCGGCGGGTGTTTTACTCGACACCACGACAAGCAAGGCCGATGGCGTGTTCGGCGGTGGCCAGATTGGTTACAACTGGCAGGTTTCGCCGAACTGGCTGATTGGCATTGAGGCTGATGGCTCCGTCAGCGATATCAAAGGCACTACGACTGCTTGTACCCTGACGGGTTGCGGATCTTCGTTCGGAAAGACAGAAGACTTCGGAACGGTTCGTGGCCGCATCGGCTACGTTATCAATAACGTCCTTCTCTACGGAACGGGCGGTTGGGCTTGGAGCCACACCAGCACAGACCGGACCATTACGTGCGTTGTTGCGGGCGGCGGCATCTGCCCTGGCGGGCCCAGCCCATCACCTCTGACGGGAGCGGTTGCATCAGCTTCTAACTTTAACAACGGATGGAGCGCCGGCGCCGGTGTCGAATGGATGTTCGCCCCGAACTGGACAGCCAAGGTGGAATATCAGCATCTGCAGTTCGACAACGTTTCGAGGGACTTCGGCTATCCCGGTTTCCCGGCCGCCTTCAGGCACGTCGAATCGGACAGCCACATCGACACAGTTCGAGTCGGCGTGAATTACATCTTTGGCGGTGCGAGCCTCGCCAGGTACTGAGGTTTCTGACTACCCATTCCAGTCAACTAAGCCCGACCGTGATGCGGTCGGGCTTTTTTTTTTAGGGACAGTAGCGAAAGCTGGAATGTCGGTTGCTGCCGGATGCTCCTCGCTCGTTCGAGGATATTTGTACGCGTCCATAACCCGAGACATCGCCGGATGGGTCCGGTTCTTGATCTTGATCCAGTCTTTCGACCGGCCGGCGCTGTTGCCGAGATCGCGCCGTTTCGACACGAGGCCCTCGAGATCCATACGGGCGGCGGCGCCGAACAGCTTGGTGCCGATCTCGCCATCGAACGGCGCGACGAGCATGCCGTCGGGCCGGCCGCGCAGCAGCCGCGCCAGATTGGTCATGCGCATGGCGTTGAAGTCGGACCACCGTCGACGCCGAGCCGCAAACCGGGCAGCGGATGAAGTGCTCGCGCTCGTTTTGCGGCGCAGGGCCTGCCGGCTTGCCCTCCCGGAACATCAGGCTGCGCCCTTGAGCGGCACGCGAGTTGTATGTCAAACCGTCTGGTGGCATTGGCGCTGATGAAACCCTGCAGGGCGTCCGAGACATCGTCATCGCTGTCGGCCGCGCGTTGGGCCAGCGCGTCGGCGACGTCTGAGGTGGCGTCGCGCGACCAATTATGGCTTTGCTCTCATCTTCGCCGAGGCGGTTTAGATGGATTGCGCTGATGTACGGCTTTGCGACCCACGGCGGGTTGAACTCGGGTCGGTATGTGATAATCAGGAGCACCTGTAGGTTTCTTACGCGAACGACCGAACGACTGAGTGTTTCAAGCCTCGTCGGATCGATCCAATGCGCGTCCTCGAAGATCATCAGGACCGGACTTGGTTTGGATAGAGCCTCAAGTTGCGCCGTCAGCGCCTCAAACGTCTTTTGCCGGCGCTGCGGCGCACTTTGCTCTAGACTGGGGAATCGTCCGTCGTTCGGCAGGGAAAGCATTTCAGCGAGCAGCGCAGCGTCTTGGCGTGGCGTCAAAGTCTGCGCAAGCAGTGTGTCTATTTTGTCGAGCTTTGCTTGTACTGGGTCGTCATGCGCGAACCCAGCCGCACGCTCCATCTGGATAATGATCGGGTAAAGCGCGCTGTCCGTATGCTGCGGTGAGCAGAAATAGCGCAAGCGCGGGTGCGGCTCGGAAGCAAGTCGTTCGACCACAGCCGCGGTGAGGCGTGATTTGCCAATTCCCGGTTCACCCGAAAGCAACACGACTTGACCATGGCCCGTCGTTGCCATTGACCAACTACGCAGTAGCACGTCGAGTTCCGCTTTCCGCCCTATGAGTTCCGTCAGTCCACCCGCGTGGAGTGCGTCGAACCGGCCCTCGACTGCAGAAGCGCGCAGGGCGGCCCACGCTTTGCTTTGGTGCGAGACACCTTTGAGTTCCTGTGGTCCAAGGTCCTTCAGTTCAAACAGATTCCCTAATAGCCTTCGCGTGCCCTCAGCAATGACAACGGTGTTCGGCTCGGCCACACCTTGCAGGCGCGCAGCTAGGTTAGGGGTCTCGCCGACGATGCCGCGCTCCTGTGCCTCGCCCGATCCAATCAGATCGCCGACAACCACCAGGCCGGTCGCGATACCAACGCGGGTCTGCAGTGGGACGGACAGTTTGAGTGCGCCCACCGCAGCAATTGCCTCCAGTGCGGCGCGCACGGCTCCGCGTCGTCTTCGTGAGCCTTCGGATACCTCAGAACGCCGTCGCCCATGTACTTCGCCACAAACCCCTCAAACCGGCGCACAGCACCGGCAACGCACGTCTGATAGGCCGACATGATTTCGCGCAGATCCTCCGGGTCCATTCGTGCTGAGAGCGAGGTCGAACCGACAAGGTCCGAAAACATCACGGTCACCTGGCGGCGCTCAGCCGAGTCTTTGGCGGCTTTGTGCTTTGCAACTGGGGTGTCGAATATTGCCGTTAGTGCTCCCGCTTCGGCGCCCAATCCCGCGATGGCGTTGAGTAGCTTCCGGCGATGTCCTACAAGTTTTACCCCAAGGTCCTTCAGGTCCTCCGCCGTCAAATTCGGCAGGACTGCTTCGTCAATTTGATTGTCGCGGAATGCCGCCTCATATTGTTCGAGGCCAAGCCGCCGCAGCCACCCTGCGACGCCCATGACGGCTCCCTAGCACGCTTAGCCCTTACATGATCTCCCAAGCCGAACAGAGTGTCTAGGGTACCACTTTTTCGAACGGTCCGGTCTGGCTTGGTTGTGTGGAAACACAGCTCAAAGACGGCCGTGGTCGACAATCTTTGCAGGCCGCCGATGTTTTCGCGTCGGATCGACTGCGTAGCCGTCCAAGTTGGCTATTGCGCCAGGCGGCGTCGCTTTTTGACGCACTTCCCGCCTTCAGGTGGCTCGGATAGCTGCAATCAGGCTCGGTTTGCCGACGATGTTCGTCACCCGGGTGAGGTTTTAGGCCAGGACGTGCAAGGCCATCTCGGCGGCTACATTCCGTAGGCGCTTCATCAGGAAGTGTGTCGCACGCATACGGGCTTTGATCGTGCCGAAGGGATGCTCGACCGTCTCGCGTCGCGTCCGCATGGCGTCGGGATTGCAATCGAGCCGTCTCTGGACCTCCTCGACCACATGCTCGTGCTCCCAGCGCGTTATGCGGCGCTCCTTCGACGGCGTGCATTGGCTCTTGATCGCGCAGCCTTGGCACGCTGCTGTCGACCAGTAACGGCGCAGCGTCATTCCGTGCTCGATGTTGGTGTAGCGATAGGGCAGCAGCTCGCCGGATGGGCAGCGGTAGACGTCCTCATCAGGCAGGTAGGCGAAGTCCTCTTTGCCGAACCGGCCCTCCGCCTTGGCGTTCGACGTCATGGGCTTGGGCAAGGTGACTGCAACGCCGGCGTGTTTGCAGGCCAATATCTCTTCTCCGTCGAAGTAGCCACGGTCGGCGACCGCCTCGAGTTTGTCCACTTCGAGCACTTCTTTGGCTTGCTTCGACATCCGAGCAAGCTTCCCTCGGTCGTTGCCGACGTTTATGACCTCGTGCGTGACAATCAGATGGTGTTCGGTGTCCACCGCGATCTGGACATTGTAGCCGACGACACCCGATCCGCGTCCACTGGTGGCCATCGAACGGGCATCCGGATCGGTGAGCGATATCTGTTGATCCGGCGTGTTGCGCATCTGCGCATCAAGCACTTCCAGGCGGCTCATCTCCTGCTTCAGCCGCGCGATCTTTTCCTTGATCCTCGTCGTCTTGATGCTGATCGCTTCCGATGGCTCCTGCCGATCCGCGCTATCAAGTTGAGGCAGATATCGACCGACACTTTCCTCGATCTGGGCCATCCGCCTCGCCATCTTGGCATGCGTGAAGTTGCGGTCGCGGTTATTCACTGCCTTGAACTTGCTGCCGTCGATTGCGACGCTTGGATTCTGCAACAGGCCCATTTGCCGGCATAGGGCAACGAACTTCGCGCAAACCTTCCGGATCGCCGCGCCATTGTCCTTCCGGAAGTCGGCAATTGTCTTGTGATCGGGAGCAAGGCGGCCGATTAGCCACATCACCTCGATATTGCGGCAAGCCTCACGTTCCAGGCGGCGACTGGATTGCACCCGATTGAGATAACCGTAGATGTAAAGCTTCAGAAGGACCGCTGGATGATAGGAGGGCCGGCCCGTCTCCTTGGCGATCACACGCTCAAATCCCAGTTTATGCAGGTCGAGCGCCTCGACGAACGCATCGACCACATGGACCGCGTTGTCCTCACTTACCCAATCCTCCAGGCAGTCCGGCAAGAGCGTCAGCTGGGATCTGTCCGCGCCTTCAACGAAGCGTCCCATCCGTATCCCTCCATCAGGAAACGGAGGAATCGTAGCCGACTCGTGGCTTTTCACACATGGGGTAATTCCGGGCTCGGAGCCATACTCAGGCTCTGGGAATCAGCTCTCCAGGACTCGACGAGGCCTACCCCAGGGCCTTGCAATGATGGAGAGAGGCAATGGAGCACTATGTCGGATTAGACGTGTCACTGAAACTGACTTCGATCTGCATCGTCGATCGGACAGGAAAGGTCGAGCGCGAAGGGGTGGTTACGTCTGACCCGGAGGCGATCGCGACGTACATCAAATTGCACACGTCACACGTCGTTCGGATTGGACTCGAGACCGGAGCAACGTCGACATGGCTGTGGACCGAGCTGAATAAGATCGGGTTACCCGTTATCTGCATTGACGCCAGGCATGCGAAGGCGGTTCTGAAGATGCAGATCAATAAGAGCGATCGAAATGACGCTGCTGGCATTGCGCGCATCATGCAATGTGGTTGGTACAAGGAGGTTTGCGTCAAGGATCTCGACAGTCATGCGACCAAAGCCCTTCTTGTCAGTCGAGCTCTGCTCGTCAAGATCAAGCGGGATATCGAAAATCAAATCCGGGGGCTCCTCAAGAATCTTGGGCTCGTCATCGGACGAGCAAAGATGAATGTGTTTGCTGTGCGCGCCGCGCAGTTGGCCGAGGAACGGTCAGAGCTTTTTGCCGCGGTCGATCCATTGCTGAAGGCACGCGAGGCCGTCGAGCAACAGATTGCGGACCTTGACCGCAAGGTGTTGCGGCTGGCTCGCAACAATGCTCAGGTGCGACGGTTCATGACGGCTCCTGGCGTCGGCCCGGTCACGGCCCTTTGCTTCCTTGCGACGATCGATGACCCCGCTCGCTTCAAGAGGTCACGAAGCGTCGGAGCCTACGCAGGGCTAACGACTCGCCGATACGCATCCGGGGAGATTGACTGGACGGGCCGAATCTCGAAATGCGGCGATAAGATGCTGCGAAGTTACCTCTACGAGGCGGCCAATGTGCTGCTGACACGCGTAGCAAAATGGTCAGCACTCAAAGCGTGGGGTATTCGGCTTGCGAAACGAAGTGGCCTACGCAAAGCCAAGGTTGCGGTTGCCCGAAAACTTGCTGTCATTCTGCATCGGATGTGGATCGATGGTACCGAATTTAAATGGTCATCAAGGGATGCTGCTGATCAGCCTGCATAAAGGATAACGAGTTCCCGCCGAACAGCGGGAGCGAGCGTCCCTGCCGGGACGCTGGCGTGGTGAGATCGCCCCTGGCGTTGCGGTGCTCGATAGGGCAAAGCGCGCTTCACACACATTGATCCGCTAACGTCATCTTACGCCATCATGCGGAGGGCGCGCCCCTACCGCGGAGAGAACCATGGACCCGGCAAGGATGTTCAAGGAGAGCTTGACCTCACTCCCGGAATTAGAGAACAGCCAGGTTCATTACGCGAATTTCGGCAAGGAACCGCCAATTCGCTAGTCTTCCGATTTTGAGACCAACCTGCCAATAAGCGCCGTGAAAGCGAGGGCTCAGTCGCCATTTGAGCGCGTTGGCGCGAGCAGTATCGATCGTCAGCATGCAGCTAACGTCTCGATAAATTCTTCCATCGATGGCTGCTGCGCGTAATGCAGCTTGAGAAGATCCTCTACCATAAGATTGGTATAGCGCTGGAGCTGTCGCCAATCTTTGTGGCCAGCGACTAGTGCTACCTTTTCGATTGGAAGTCCCGCTTCGAACACGCGGCTCGTTCCCTCGTGACGCAGATCGTGGAAGTGCAGGTCTTCGATCTTGAGTTCATCGCATGCTCGGGTGAATGCCGCACTTACGGATCTGTGGTTATGAGGAAAGATCCGTCCACATTCTCGAGCCACAATCCGCTGCTGAAGCACGACCTCCCACACGTCATAGCCGGTTAGTTTGAGCAAAGGGACTTTCTGGTCGTTTCCTTCCTTATTCCTTGGATCCTTTCTGCCTTGAATGACCACCAATCGTTTTTTCATGTCAACCAGTGGCCACTCGGATTTGCAGATCTCTTCCTAGCGCAAATTCGTCGCCACGGCGTATCTGACGATCCGTCCCATCGGTATGAATTGCCGGCGGGTCGTCTCAAAGTATTTGATTAGCTCGTCGAGTTCGTCTTGCGTGGGCTGTCGGTCACACTGTTTGCTCTTTCCAACCAAATTGAGGTGACTTAACGCGACGCGTGCAAGGCGGGCTTCCTCGGCTGAAACCTCGACACCGTGCACGGCGGCGGCGTGCGTTATGATTGTACGGAGAAGGACAAATCGATTGCCAGTGTCGCGGGGCCAGCGCCCAGCTTGGCGCGCTTTCTTCCGAACTCGATCAGCCGCTCTCTGTTGAGAGCGGGCAGCTTCACACTGCCGAGTTCGGTCTTGAGCTAGGCCATCACAGCAGCTTTTGATCGGCGAGGGGGCTTACCGACCTCGCGCATGTCTTGGTCGTGCAGTCAATCAGATCGCCAGACGTGCGAACGTTCCGGACCACGCGTGGCTTCGACGATCCATTACGGTCAATGTTGCGCTCCATTTCGAGCGCCCATTCTTCGCCATCCTTGCGTCTCCGGAACGTCTCGGCCACATAACGGGTCTTGCGCCGGACTTGGACACGCCGGTTTCCAGATGCCAATTGTGTGTAGGTCGCCACGCGTGTGCACTCCGGCTTTCGTGTGCACGACGTGTGCACCGGGAGATCCAGAAAAATCCATTAGGCGCAAGCCTGCAGAGCCCGCCCTTTCGTGCCAATGAAACAGCCTTGACGTTCGGAACCTTTTGACGCGAAGCAGGCCTGCGAACGATGCTACTTGCCTTCGTTCCAGATATCGGTGGCGAGCTTCCAATCATTTCCGACCTTTTCCCAAACCACGACATATTTTCCAGTCACTTCCTGTGGTGTCGGTCCCTTGGTCTTCAGCACGAAGGTGCCGATCTCGCGTGCCGCCATAGGGCCAAGTGGCTTAACGTCAACGGTGGTAAGTTTCGGATCGCCCACTTGCTCCGCTATGCCTTTCCACATTGTCTCGATGGCTGCTCGGCCCTGCGCCATCGCAGAGCCGGGCGGGAATGCAGTCGCATCCGTGCTGTAGAGTGACCCAATTCCAGAGAAGTCGCCCTTGTTGAACATTTCAATCCATTTGGTGTTGATCGCTTCAATTTCGGCCTTCTGAGCCGATGCTAGGCCGGTCAACGAAATCACGAATGCGATCACCAATGCTATGCTGCGCATGATCATCTCCAATTCTGATGTAGATACGAATGCGTGCGGCAATTGTCCTGACGTCGAGTGGATGCGCTGAACGCCGCATCCCAGACCGCGTTTGGCGCAACAGCAACTCCGGAGGACTACCGTCAACAACATAGACAGGTAAGAACAAGGCCGCACCGGGTGCGATCGAGCGACGAGGTTGATTGCTCGTTATCGAACGTTCACCGATAGAGTGACAGGCCGCAAGCCACCGCTCCGACAAAGAGCGTTCCAATGTTGCTGAACGTCGTACTTCGACTGAAAGGGAGAAGTGCCACTCTTGATGTGCCTGATCGCATTCTGCCCTTGAGGCGCGGTCAATACTCCGAAGGGATCGCCTTGTAGCGATGTCATGGAAGCCCGCGCCTCACCTCGTGGAGATAGTAGCCGAGCATCAAGCGGCCGCCCCGGCGCGTCTTGTGGCGGGCAGTCTTACAGGCGCACACCGGTCGTAGCAAACGCCTGAGCGACGGGTTCCTGCACCTGATCCAAGAGCGCCATTGCTGCAAATGCGATCACGAGAGCTGCAGCGCAACCGAGCAGAAAAGCCTTCATGTGCAAACTCCATCATTTACAAGCCGCACGCATCCTAATGCCAGTTTCCTGCGAGCTACTGTGGCGAACGATTCACGCTCGCCGGCAGTTGCTGCCAGCTCTAGGGGCTGTTAAAAACCGGATCGATCGAAAATGCATCGCTCATCAACCCCAGCGATTGAAGGTCGGCGCTATGCAAGTCCACTTCCAATATGACGAGGAGCAGCATGAGCACGACAACCGTAAAAGCGAGCAGAGGCGAGGCTTCTCGGGTAGCTGGCTCTGGAGCGATCAAGAACACGCGCATGGCGCGTAGCCATGAGATCATCCGCAGCAATGGCCTCGATTGCCCCAGCATGCCTTCTTCCTTGACATGACGAGCAAAAACCAAGGCTAGGACTCGCGCTGCCGCGATTCAAGGGAAGATTGCGGGCGGTGGGCGAACTGACGCAGTGCGCGTCGAGGAACGGATACCGATCCTTCCTCGTTGAAGCTTGCGCCCCAGAGGAGGGTTTGGCCGTGAAGGCACTGACATCCATACTATGCTTGGCAGCGGTCGTGGCCTTCGATAGTGCGCTCGCCCAATCCCGTCAGACAGGGGCGCCTGCGCCACAGACGGTTCCCGAAGAGAAGGGCCAGCCGCAGCCACAGGGCTGGACCGGCCCGGTTAATACGGGTTCGGGCGGCGCGCCCGCCGAGAGTCCGCAGGGCCAGAGCCCGCCCGGGATGCAGGCGGCGCCCGAGGGCTCGTCCAAGAAAGTCGTGGCGCCGGAGAAGTAAGCGCGGTGCCGCGGACACTTATTTCGGGCATTCTTGACTGCATAGAGTCACCATGGCTGGCAGTGATTGATGCGATGGGTTTCGTGCGCCCGGGTTGCCGCAACCCTCCTGGAGATTGTTGCTGCGTCAGCGGCGCACGCGCAGCTTGCGGGTCACGGCGGCCCCGTCCGTGCGCTCGCCGTTTCGGCTGATGGCGACAGCCTGTTGTCGGGCAGCTTCGACACTTCCGTCATCCGCTGGTCGCTTCAGACCAACGCGGCGGGCGAGGTGCTAAGGTATCATGCGGACGCCGTTAACGCCGTTGCTTTCCTGCAGGACGGCCGCATGGTCACCGCGGGGTCCGACGCCCGGCTGGCGGTATGGATAGCCGGCCGCCAACAGCCTGATCAAGTCCTCGAGGGGCATACCGCTCCCGTCGTGGCAATCGCCGTGGCGTCGGACGGATCGAGCCTCGCCTCGGCCTCTTGGGACCATAGCGTGCGCCTTTGGTCGTTGGCTGATGGCGCCGCCCGGGTGTTCGAGGGTCACGCGCAGAATGTGAACGGTGTGGCGTTCGCTCCAGACGGCATGTCGCTCGTTAGCGTCGGCTATGATCGTGCGTTGCGCATCTGGCGCTTGCCCGAGGGCCGGCCTGAGACGGTGGAATTGCCAGCGCCATTGAACGCCGCCGCCATCGCGCCCGATGGCGAGATCGTCGCGGCAGGGGCTGACGGCAAGCTGCGCATGCTGACGAGGGACGGAGAGCTGGAGGGCCAGGTGGCCGCGGGCTTGGCACCGATCGTCGCTTTGGCGCTTTCCGATGATGGGATGCTGATCGCCGCCGCAGGCATCGACGGCACGGTTGCCATTGTGCAGCGCAAGTCGCGGAGTGTGTTGCGGACACTTGTGGGACCGGGTTTCCCCTTCTGGTCGGTCGTGTTCCTGCATGATGCGGCAACGCTCGTGACTGGAGGTGCGGACGGAAAGATCCGGCGCTGGAACGTGCATACCGGTGAGCCGGTCGGCTCGAATCTGTTCGGGACATCAGCGGATCCGCTGGCCGCTTATGCGAGCGATCACGGCACCGATGTTTTTCGCGCTTGCGTTGCCTGCCACACGCTGTCGGACAAGGAGCCGCAACGTGCAGGGCCAACGCTTGCCGGATTGTTCGGACGGAAAATCGCATCGCTCTCGGGCTATCGGTTTTCCGAGGCGCTCAAGACGATGGATATCGTCTGGAGCCCCGAGACGGTCGCAAAGCTGTTTGAAGTCGGGCCCAACGCCTACACGCCGGGAACGAAGATGCCGGAGCAGCGCATCGGATCGGCCGAAGACCGCCGGGCGCTGACCGACTTCCTGGCCCGGGCGACCTCGCAATAGGCGAGGCCCCAACCTGGACGAGGGACGTCGCGCCTACGTCTTGCTGTCCGGCCGGCGCAAATAATCCTCGGTGGTTCGGGGCGGCGCGCGTTCGGGCACGCCCTCAAACGGATCGAACCGCTGTTCGCTCATCACGATCACACGGCAATCCGCGCACATCCTGACGGCGTCGAGGCGCTTGGTGCCGGCCGGATACATCCAATGCCGGCCCTCGAGCTTGGCCGCTATGCGATCGATCGTGCTCTTGACGCCGAACGGCGCGCCGCAGCGGATGCAAAGGGCAGGCTCTTCCTCCTTGATCACAACCGCCGGCGCGCGGCCAGCGCGGAAATCGATCTGGGGCCTCAGCGTGATGACCTTCTCGGGACAGGTGCTCTGGCAGAGACCGCATTGCACGCAGGCATCCTCGACGAATTTGAGCACTGGACGGTCAGGATCGTCGCGGAGCGCGCCCGTCGGACAAACGGAAACGCAGGATAGGCACAGCGTGCATCCACCGGTATCAACACTCACCGCGCCAGTCGGAGCGCCCTGAGGCAAGGCAATGACGTCGACCGGCTTCGGTGCGAGCCGATGCAGTTCGCTCAACGCGAAGCGAAGCAGGTCGCGCCGCTTGCCGACGGTCTTGAAGGTCGCAGGCGTGTTCACCGCAGCAAGCCGCTCGATGCTCCTCAGTTGCTCCAGCATTGAATCCGGATCGTCAGTTTCGATCGCAGCCACCCGGCGCTCTTCAAATCCGAGGCCCGCAAGGATGGTCTCTGCCATGTCGATCGTTTGGGTCAGTCCAGCCACGTCATGCCGTGGCTTGCCGCGGAGCAAAAACCGGAACGCGGCCGCTCCGTAGGCAAAGGCACCGATGACAGCCTCAAGCCCAACCTGCGTCACCTCATTAACGGCGAGAGGGATAACTTGGGCAGGCAGGCCATCCCCATGCCGCGCCAGCGCATCGATCAACGGCGTGCCGTGTTGGCGGTCGTGCAGCAACAGGACGGGGTTCGATCCACCCGCCTGACGATAGGCGAGCAGCATGGCGCGGATGGTCTGAAGTTGGGTATCGGCGCGCGGCAACGCGTAGGACGCGGCGCCCGTCGGACAGGCGGCGGCACATTGGCCGCAGCCAGCGCAAATCTCGGGGGCGATGGCCACATGATTGCCGGCGGGCGTGATCGCATTCGTCGGGCATAGATCAAGACAGCGATGGCAGCCGGTCAGATTCGAGCGTGAATGGGCGCAAAGATCGGGCGAGAACTCGACATATCTAGGCTTGTCAAAACGCCCGACGAGATCGCGCGCGCTCAGGGCGGCGCGGAGCATGGCGCCTGGCTCCCTCGGATCGGCCCGCAAGTAACCGTCGCGCAAATCATGCGTCTGGAACAGCGGCCTCTCTCCCGATAGGTCAAGGACGATGTCGCAACGCGAGGTGGCGCCGTTGCGTGGAGTTTCAAAGACGTAGTGATCGCGCGAGGAGGGGTGCGGGCGAGCGTAGTCATCGATGGTGAGCTCGAAAGCGCCAAAATGTCCTCTGGCGTTACGGATGGTTCCTTTAACGACCGGGAAGGGCGTTGCCACAGGCGAGATGATCTCGCCCGGCTCCCTCAGCATCACCGTCACATCGAGGTGATCCGAAAGCAGCAGCCCGGCTTCGATCGCCGCCTCGTCCCGGCCATAGATCAGGATGACGCCGTCGCTGGCAAGCGTGACAAGTGGATAATCGGGCGCCTGCACGGCGCTGGCTGCGAGCAGCGCTGCCATTTTGGGGCCCGCATGCGTGCCTTCGGTCGACCAGCCTGCCGTCTCGCGAATGTTCACGAAAGCAATCGGCGCGGAACGATCGCCGGCTTGCTCCGCAAACAAGGATTGCTGATATGTGCAGGCAACGGTCAGAGGGCTCTCTGCCTTTGCGCATGCGCGAAAGTGGTCGAGCTCGGCGCCGCACAGGTGACGAAAACTCCTGATGTCGCCATTGCTGCATCCGCGCTTGATCGCGGCCACGTCAAGCCGCATCGTGTCTTCACACGAGCAAATCAGGATGGTCTTCGCTGGCTGCTCCAGGTTCATCCCTCCGAGAAGGCGACGAATGACGGGCTCGCTCCGATCCTTCGCTTCGTATAGATATTGTCAATCGGGAAAAAGGAGAAGTTGGAGGAAGGCCTGCGGTCGATCCCAACCAGCCTCGCTTCCACGGCGGAACAGATCCAATTGCCGCCGCCCTTTGCCTTGGTCCGGTTGCGCGAGAGCGGAGACGCGTTCGCCCATGCATGCTGCATTGCACCCGAAAGCGGTGCCGGCACGCTGGTCTATGTAGGGCGGTTCGACGTCGCCGAGTTCGCGGTGGTGCTGGAGCCGACGGAGCCGCTGACCACCACACGCCACGCCTGTTACGCCGGCATGGTTGCCCTGACCGATGCCCTGCGCGCCAATGCGCCGCCGGCCATGGAAGTTGCGATCGGTTGGCCCGAAGCGGAGAGGATTGACGGGGGACTCGTCGGAGGGGGACGGCTTGGCTGGCCTGCATCCGCGGACGAGCATGAGCCGCCGGATTGGCTCGTATTCGCGGCCATGATTCGAACAGTCATGATCAATGATCATGATCCCGGTGTTCGCCCGGTTGCCTCCGCCCTCGATGAGGAAGGGTCCGGCGAGGCCGGCGCAGTACAGATGACAGAGAGCTTTGCGCGGCACCTGATGCGGGCGATCGACAGTTGGCAGGTCGATGGATTTGACAGCGTCGCGCGCGAATATCTCAGCCGCATCCCTCGCGAGCGGCAAACTGTTCGACGCATCGATGATTGCGGCGATCTGCTCACGCGCCGCATAGGTAGTGATAAGACCGAGCGGGCAGACCTCGTGAATGCCTTGGCCTCGCCATCCTGGCTCGATCCGACGCTTGGAGGACCGAAGCGTTGAAAAAGACCGTGAAACTTCTACGCACCGTCGCGCTGGATCCCTCCGACACCTTCGTGTTCGAGGTGCCGGCAACGCCAGGCGAATGGGCTGTCTCCGGCGCGTTCCGCTTCTGCGACCAGGATCCGGCGAAGCTGAGCGGCAAGGCACGCGCCGCCTTCCGCGGCGGCTTTCTCGGTGTGCAGTCCTGGGGATGGTCGACGCTGGCGCAGATCGCTCCGGCGACCGAGGACGATTGCCAGGTGCTGATCGAACTCCTTGCGAGGCAACTCGTTGATCGGTTCGGCGCACCGGACATGGCAATTGCCAGAACCGCTGCAGAAGAGGAAGTCTCCTTTGCGCAGTCCCTTTGCACGCAGCCGATCAGCTCGCTCATTGCGGTCCACCGTTCGGCGGGCGATGGCGAAGTCCGTGAGGGCTTCCGCAAGCTGAAACTGAGGGAAGGGCAGCGGCACGGCAAGGCGTTTTCGTTCATGGAAATCGAGGATGATGTCAAATCCGACAGCGATCTTAACTATTGTGATGGGACCCAGGAGTCGCTCCTCCGATGAGTGATTTCTGGATCGCATGCGGCCATCATCTGCTCGATCGCGACGAGAGCGGCAGGCTTCGTGTCACCGACGAATTCTTGAAGGCTTATTTTGCCCGTCCCGAGTTGATGCCGCCGAAGGACGCGTGCGCGGTCGAACGAAGGCTGCACCGTGAGATGCTTGCTGATCCGCGCCGAGCGGTCGCAGCCGAAGAGCTCGCTGCGATCGCCGATGGGGACGCGCGGGAGAACTGGCGCTTCGTGGTGGCATTTCGCGATCTCATGTTGCGGCACCCGACGCTCGAAGCTGCGTATCTCGCGGTCCTGCGTTCGTCGTCAAACGACCTGCCGCCGCTGTTCGTCAATCAGCTCGTTCATGTGATTTTGCGCAATGCGCTCGACGGCAACGAGGATGTGTTGGTGCTGCGCGCCGCCGAGCTGTTCTTCCGACCGCAACGGATCCTTCCGCATGAACAGGCCTTGCTGCTTGGCGATGAGGAGGTTGTCGGCGGTCGTAGCCCGACCCCTATCTTGTCCCTGATCTCGATGCTGGGCACCAAGGCTGACGCCCAGCTCGATGTGTTAAGCGACGAAAATACCGAGAGCTATTGGAAACGCAGTGACCAGTTCGATATGGCCTTCGATTTCACCGCAGGCGGGCGAGGCCCTCGCGCGCTGGCACAGGCAATGACCCGCTGGGTCTCCCATCTGCTCGGGATCGATGTTGCTATTGAACCGCTGACGGAAGTGCGTGAGGTAAAGCTGGCCTGGTATGTCGGGTTGGACGCTGACGCCACCAAGATGGGCGATCGGCTTTGGCACGACGAGGAGCTGGACGGACCCAGCGCGAAGCGAGTTCTTTCGTTGTTTCGCTTGACCTTTGCGGATCCTCAGCTCGCCATAGAGACCTTGCGGGGTGAACCGGTCTATCTGATCCTGGCTATGACAGCCGATCAGAAGCTCCGCATGAAACCGCAGAACCTGTTGAGGGGACTCCCGATCAGGCGCCTGGAAGCGATCTCATGAGCGCTGCCCTGCCACTCCAGCGTATCCCTGTCGGTATCATCGTCGAACGGCGCGAGGCGGATTCGCCCTGGGCCGATTTCATCTGGCGGAGCACTGCCGTGTTGCCTGACAAACTGGACACGGAGGCCTGGACAATCTTGCGCGAACAGGGCGGCACGACCTGGTTCTATGCCGGCAGCGCATCGGTTGACCTGTACGTATCGGAAACCGCGCGCTATTGCGACAATGTTGCCTCCGGCACACCGAGCCTCTGGGTGGTCTTGAGCCCATCCGAGGGAGTCTGGCCTTATGCGATCGCCGCCGCGACCGCTGATCCCGCGGAAGGAGAGGGGTTTACCGAAGCCGCTGACAATCTGGTTGAAGCCGTACCGATGCCTGAGCTAGTGCGCGCGGTGATTGAAAGCTTCATCGCCGAACACCACGTCGAGAGAGAGTTCGTCAAACGCGAGCGACGGCGCGCCGATCCCGAGGCTTTGGCGCGTCGGCAGCACGAAGGCGGGCAAGAATGACCGAGGAAGAGTTTCTCGCACGCTGGTCACGCCGCAAGCGCGAGTCAAAATCGAATGCTCCGCCGGCGGAGAGAGCCAGGCCCGCGGGTGAAGCCGCGGTGCCATCCCCCGCGGCTGAGGCCGAACCGGACCTGGATCTCGGCAGCTTGCCATCGATCGACGCGATCGCGGCGGGTACCGACATCACCGCGTTCCTGCGCAAAGGTATACCGCCGGAATTGATGCAAGCGGCTCTTCGCCGCGCCTGGACGGCCGACCCGGCGATCCGCGATTTCGTGGGGCTCGCCGAGAATGCCTGGGACTTCAACGATCCGAATGCTATGCCGGGCTTCGGACCGCTCGATTGCTCCCAGACGGAGCTGGCAGCCTGGGTCGACCGAATCGTCGGGGGTCTGCGTGACGCCGCAGAGGCACAGCCGGACACGCCGACGCAATTGCAGGGGGCCTCGGACGTTCCGAATGGGGATGTTGTGCACTCGGCGGTGCTTACCGAGACGCCTGGCGAAGCCATCCCGACGATCGCGGCTCCCGTTGCATCGCAACGGGCAACGGAGCCTGATACTCCTCCGCGCCGCGTACATGGCGGTGCCCTGCCTGAATAGTGTTCTACCAAAGGCTATAGCCTCAACCTATTGAGCGGCGATTGACCGCCTCCGGAACCAGGTCTAGGCTTTGCTAGCACTTTGTTGCGCAAGTAAAACTGGTCACTAGAGGGTCTCAGGCAACGGAGGTCCATGTGCGTGACGTCGGGCTTGATCGCGCCATTGACGCCGCAGGCGGCGTGGCCCAGCTTGCGCGCAAAATCCGCATCAGCCAGCCCTCGGTTTCGAACTGGAGCAAGATACCCGCTCAGCGGGTGATTGCGGTGGAAGCTGCAACAGGTGTTCCCCGGGCCGAACTGCGGCCTGATCTCTATCCTGATCACAATCACGAACCCACGAGATTGCAAGACAGCATCGATCCGATCGATGTCGCGCGAGCGCAGGAATATGCCCTTCTCGCCGCCTTGCTTGCGGCTGCGCCATCCAAGAGCTTGCTCGATCGGCTTACGGGCTTGAGTGGAGACGGCACGCCACTCGGTCAGGTTCACGCCGGCTTGGCGGATGCCGCTTCGCACACGACCGCAGCTCAGGTCGAACGCGAATATTTCGATCTTTTTGTTGGTCTCGGCCGCGGCGAGTTGCTGCCCTACGCCTCCTACTATTTGACCGGCTTTCTCAACGAACGGCCGCTGTCACGCTTGCGGACTGATCTTGCGGCACTCGGCATAATGGGCGCCGAGGGTAATTTCGAACCTGAGGATCATGCCGCCATCCTCTGCAAAATCATGGCCGGAATGGCTGATGGGCGCTTGGAAGCGCCTTTCGTTGCGCAGCGTGCGTTGTTCGAGAAGCACGTCTCGTCCTGGATGGGGCGTCTGTTTGCCGACATGGAGCGGGCCGCGAGCGCAAGGTTTTACCGCGCGGTCGGCTCATTCGGCCGCCTGTTTATCGAGATCGAGAGGCAAGGATTTTCGTTCGCGAACTGACCATGCGCAGGCTGGTCCGGGAGAGATGCGATGAGCGATGAAAAGAAAGCGATCGTCGGACGGCGCGACTTCCTCCGCAAAGTTGGCATCGGCACGGTAGGCGCTGGCGCCACGCTGGCGACGCCACTCGTCGGCTCCGCACAGGCCGACAGCGAGAATAACGATGAGAAGCGTAAGGCGCGCTACAAGGAATCCGATCACGTGAAGGCCTATTACCGCGTCAATCGCTATCCCGCCTAAGGGAGGCTGCCCGTGCTTATCAAGCGAACACAAGAGCATTCCGGATCCGGCCGCCGCGGCTCGGTCGCGGACACCATGGCAAGGCAGACCGGCGGTCTCGATCGCCGCACCTTCCTGCGCCGGTCCGGTGTTGCGGGTGGCGCGCTCGCGGCACTCGGGACCATGCCGATTTCCGGCGTGCGCAAGGCGGAAGCGGCCGTGGCGGGCCCGCTGACCGCCGGGGCCACCGTCAAGAAAAGCATCTGTACGCATTGTTCGGTCGGATGCACCGTGACCGCGGAGGTGTTGAACGGGGTCTGGATCGGCCAGGAGCCGAGCTGGGATTCCCCCATCAATCGAGGATCTCATTGCGCGAAGGGAGCTTCCGTACGCGAGCTGGTGCACAGCGAGCGGCGTTTGCGCTATCCGATGAAGCTCCTAAACGGGCAATGGACGCGCGTCTCCTGGGAGACTGCGGTCAACGAGATCGGCGACAAGATCATCGAGGTTCGCGAAAAATCGGGGCCCGATTCCGTATATTGGCTCGGCTCGGCCAAAATGACCAATGAGGGCGCATATTTGTTCCGCAAGCTCGGGGCGTTCTGGGGCACCAACAACACCGACCATCAGGCACGCATCTGCCATTCGACCACCGTCACCGGCGTCGCCAATACCTGGGGCTACGGCGCGATGACCAATAGCTACAACGATATTCGCAATGCCAAGACTCAGATGATCATGGGCGGCAATCCGGCCGAGGCGCATCCGGTTTCGTTGCAGCATCTGCTCGAAGGCAAGGAGCTGCAAAAGGCCAACTTCATCGTCATCGACCCACGCATGACGCGCACCGCAGCGCACGCCACGGAATATGTGCGGATGCGTCCGGGCACCGACATTCCAGTGCTCTACGGCATGATGTGGCACATTCTCCAGAACGGCTGGGAGGACAAGGAGTTCATCAGGCAGCGTGTCTACGGGTTCGACGATCTCCGCAAGGAGGTGGAGAAATGGAATCCGGAAGAGGTCGAGCGCGTCGCCGGCATCCCCGGCGAACAGCTCAAGCGGGTCGCGAAGATGTTCGCCACCGAGAAGCCGTCGACGTTGATCTGGGCCATGGGCCAGACTCAGAAGACCGTCGGCACCGCCAATGTGAGGGCGAGCTGCATCCTGCTGCTGTTGACCGGCAATGTGGGCGGGCCCGGCATGGGTGCCAACATCTTCCGCGGCCACGACAATGTGCAGGGCGCGACTGATGTCGGGCTCGATATTGTGACGTTGCCGTTCTACTACGGTCTCGCCGAAGGTGCGTGGAAGCACTGGTCGCGGGTTTGGGACGTTGATTACGAGTTCTTGAAGTCGCGCTTCGATTCCAAGCAGATCATGGAGACTCCCGGCATTCCGCTGACTCGCTGGTTCGAGGCGGTGACGCTGCCGAAAGATCAGGTCGCTCAGAAGGACAACGTACGGGCAGTGTTCGTTCAGGGGCACGCCAGCAACAGCATCACGCGCATTCCGGAGTCTCTCAACGGCCTGAAGGCGCTAGACCTGCTTGTCATTGCCGACCCGCATCCCACGACGTGGGCGTCATTGGCGGTCGAGGCCGGCCGCAAGGATGGCGTCTACATTCTTCCCGTGGCCACGCAATTCGAGTGCAAGGGATCGCGCGTCGCCTCGAACCGCTCGCTGCAATGGGGCGAGCAGATCGTCAAACCGATCTTCGAATCCAAGGACGATCTCGAGGTCATTTATCTTGTGGCCAAGAAACTCGGATTCGCAGACCAGATGTTCAAGAAAATCAAGGTCGAGAACAATCTGCCTGAAGCAGAGGATGTGCTGCGCGAAATGAACCGCGGCAGCTGGTCGACCGGCTATTGCGGGCAATCGCCTGAGCGGCTCAAGGCGCACATGAAGAATCAGGCGAAGTTCGACATGCTGACGATGCGAGCCCCCAAGGACGATCCAGAGGTCGGCGGCGATTATTACGGTCTGCCGTGGCCATGCTGGGGCTCGCCGGAGGTCCGGCATCCGGGCACGCCGCTGCTCTACAACACCAATCTCGCGGTGATGGATGGCGGCGGCACGTTCCGGCCGCGCTTCGGCATTGAGCGCGAGGAGAAGCTGCCAGATGGGTCCACGCGCAAGGTCAGCCTGCTGGCCGACAAATCCTACTCTAAGGATTCCGAGATCCAGGACGGCTATCCCGAATTCACGCTGGCGAGCCTGAAGAAGCTTGGCTGGGAGACGGATCTCACCGAAGCGGAGATGGCTACGATCATGAAAGTCAATCCGACCAATCCGGATTCGGTGTCGTGGTCGATCGATCTCTCAGGGGGCATCCAGCGGGTCGCGCTCAAACACGGCTGCGTGCCGTACGGTAACGGCAAGGCACGCATGAACGCCTTCGGCCTGCCTGATCCGATTCCGGTCCATCGCGAGCCGATCTATACGCCACGTGTCGACCTCGTCGAAAAATATCCGACGCTGCCCGATGCCAAGCAGTTTCGCATGCCTAACATCGGCTTCTCGGTGCAGAAGGCTGCAGTGGAGAAGGGGATTGCCAAGCAGTTCCCGCTCATCCTCTCTTCCGGCCGTCTGGTCGAGTATGAGGGCGGCGGAGAGGAGACGCGTACCAATCCGTGGCTTGCCGAACTACAGCAGGACATGTTCATCGAAATCAACCCGGCCGATGCTGCTGATCGCGGCGTCAAGGATGGCGGCTGGGTCTGGGTCACCGGTGCAGAGAACAATTCCAGAGCGAGGATGAAAGCGCTCGTCACCGAGCGTGTCGGCAAGGGCGTCGCCTGGATGCCCTTCCATTTCGGCGGCTGGCTGGCAGGGAAGGATCTTCGCAGCGCCTATCCGAAGGGGACCGATCCGATCGTTCTCGGCGAAAGCGCGAACACCATCACGACCTACGGATATGATCCCGCGACGGGCATGCAGGAACCGAAGGTCACTCTTTGCCAAATCGCGGCGGCATAAGGAGCAACGACGATGGCCCGTATGAAATTCCTCTGCGACGCCGACCGTTGCATCGAGTGCAATGCCTGCGTCACCGCCTGCAAGAACGAGCATGAGGTGCCCTGGGGTATCAACCGGCGCCGCGTGGTCACCATAAATGATGGCAAGCCAGGCGAGCGTTCGATCTCGATGGCCTGTATGCACTGCACCGACGCGCCCTGCGCAGCCGTGTGCCCCGTGAACTGTTTCTACACCACCGCAGATGGCGTGGTGCTGCACTCCAAGGACCTCTGCATCGGCTGCGGCTATTGCTTCTACGCCTGTCCGTTCGGCGCGCCGCAATATCCCAAGGTCGGGAACTTCGGCTCACGCGGCAAGATGGACAAATGCACCTACTGCGCCGGCGGGCCCGAGGCCGATGGCAGCAAGGAGGAATACGAGAAGTACGGCGCGAACCGGCTGGCGGAGGGCAAGTTGCCGCTGTGTGCCGAAATGTGTTCGACGAAGTCATTGCTCGCCGGCGACGGGGAGATCATCGCCCAGATCTACAAGGAACGCGTGATGAAGCGCGGCTACGGCTCCGGCGCGTGGGGCTGGAAGACCGCGTATCGCGAGACGATCGAGTCCTGACGCGGACGACAGTCAAGGACGCGATACCGGGAGGCGCAGATGGCGTCATTTGGAAGACTCATTCGCCTGGCATTTGGCGCATGCGCGCTGCTTCTGGTGATCATGGCGGCTCCAGCGAGCACCCAGCAGGTCAACCCGACCGCAAGCTCCGTCAAAGAGCAGCAGTTGCTGCAGGAGCTGAACCGAATCCAGGGCCGTGTCAGCATTCCGGATCAGAGATCGGGCGTGCTTGAGCAGCCACAGGGACGCGAATGGCGGGAGTTTCGCAATGTCACGCTGCGCTGGATCGGCGGCGTCGCGATTATCGGCATGCTGGCTTTGCTCGTGATCTTCTATCTCACCCGTGGCATGGTGCGGCTTGAAAGCGGGCGATCAGGGCGCACCATCCTGCGCTTCACGCTGTTTGAGCGCTTCGTGCATTGGATGACAGCGACCTGCTTCATCATCCTCGCCATCTCGGGTCTGAACATCACCTTCGGGCGGCCGTTGTTATTGCCGTTGATCGGTTTTGAAGCGTTCTCCGAATGGTCACAATGGGCGAAGTATGCCCACAACTATCTGAGTTTCCCGTTCACCGTCGGCGTCGTCCTGATCTTCCTGATGTGGATCGCGGGAAATCTCCCGAACAAGGTGGACGTCGCCTGGATCAAGCGGGGAGGGGGCATTGTCGGCCATGATCATCCACCGGCCTATCGCTTCAACGCCGGCCAGAAGATGATTTACTGGATCGTCGTAATCGGGGGCGGCCTCGTTGCGGCGACGGGATACGAGCTGATGTTCCCGTTCTACATCAGCGGCATTGAAGGCATGCAGATGGCCCAGATCATCCACTCCGTGGTGGCCGTGCTATTCGTGGCCGCAATGATAGCGCATATCTACATCGGCACGATCGGGATGGAGGGGGCTTTCGAGGCCATGGGTTCGGGTGAGGTCGACCTCAACTGGGCACGCGAACATCATAGCCTCTGGCTCGACGAACAGAGTGGGCGAACCGGGCCGAACGATCAAAAGCCGCAACCAGTGACCGCTGCGGCGGAATGAAGGGGAGCGGCTGAAGAGGGCCGGTCAGGTGTGCGTTATTGCGTGCGCCCTCTGGCAAACAGAACGGACCGGTCCTCGATCTCCTGCTCGGCCAGCGTGCTCGCCTGGGCTGTCTGCAGCTCTGGAATGTTTGGCATGCCACTCTGTGCAGAATGAAGAAGTGCATGCGGTCTGAGCACGCTGGTCGCCGCACCGATGACGAGCAGGGCCGTGACGAGCGAAAGCATAAGGCGTTTCATTCGACATCTCCGTCCGGTGTTGTATCCGCCAAGACGGAGTAAGCTCTAATTCGTCCCGGTGATGTGAGCCGCCTCACATCCTCCAAGCCTTTTTCGGGTTCCGACAACTGAATGAAGGTCGGGCAGTCCTCGCTGGTTTGCGCCGCCAATCGAGATGTTATGGGCCGCGCGCGTATTCCGGAGCTTTGAATGACCGAAGGTCCAAGAATGGAAGACACCTGCGAGTTACGGATTGGCATCGCCATCTCGTAGTGCCTTTCACGACACCTGGAAGGTCGCAATCATGTCGGACGGACAGCAAGGTGCGGGGCGCTCCGAGACGATCGAAGCTATCGCGGGCCGGCTGCGCACCGAGTACGACTTTAAAAGCTGAACCAACGGCTTCGCAGCGTACTCAAGGTCGTCCAGGACCTCGCCGAACTCCAAAGTGGCCCGTCGCCTCATCCCCGCTGCGGCAAGGCCACCGCGCTGAGAATGCCCGGGCTTTCGCGAAAGCGCCTCGGCCTATATCACAGCCGCGTACTCGGGTGAGCAGGGTCGCGTCCCTCCGCCATTCCGCTGCCCGCAGTAACCTTGAACCTAGTCGTCCGTGAACAAGGTTCTAAGCGATTGAGCAGGAGTCTCTTTTTCGGATTCGAGGCGGTTTGAGATTGCAGGG
>NZ_JBVVPP010000074.1:0-28439 GCF_055811315.1 Bradyrhizobium sp. MI1.4
CCCATAGTCGTTACTTACGACCTCGTTAGTGGGCACGATCGAAATCCTGGCGTCATGCAAGCCAGGAACCTCGAGTACGGAGTGCCCATCGAGCTCTAAACCTGTTGGAACAAGGGTGCATTCGGTCTTAAGGGCATTTAGAACGAGTCCCGCTGCCGGATCCCCTTCCAAGACGAAGACAGCGTGTCTCATGGCAAGGACCTCCTCAATTTCAAACGGGAGACTCTCAACGGTAAGAACGCCTGCGCAAGCGAATTAATCGCACAAAACTCGTAGGAAGGTTTGCCTCCAACGCGCTCACGTAAACAGCGCTTGTTCGGCAAGTCTCAACCTGCGCTTCGATCGCAGGCCCTCGCAACCCAACTCCCATTGGGTCCCGAGCGCGGTGCTAATTCCCCCTCTCCAGGAGGGCAAATATTCAGGAGGGCAAATACTCGCGACTCCAGCTTTCGCTTAGAGCGCCTTCTGCGAGCAACCCCTCTATTTCGGGTTCGGCATATCCTAGCCACCGCAGAACGTGCCGCGTCGAAGCGCCGTATTTTTCTGCCGGGGGCAGCGCATGTACTTTTCCAACCACCGAGCGGATAGCGCAACAATCGGCCTGCGTTACAGCATGCCCGCTGGGATGGTCCGGAAAAGTGCAGAAGGAATAGCTGCCCTGTTCTTTTCCTGGAGCAGCAGCATCCGCAGTCTTCGAATTTGCCGCGCGTATGGCCGCGACATTCTCGCAGACTGCAGCACCAACACCGGCCGCGTCAAACTTCGACCGCCATTCCTCAGCGGAAGCTTCTTTGATAGCCTTCGCCAGGAAAGAGCGACGGTGCTCCTTCGGCACATCAGCAAGCCCCTCAAGCCCCGGGACTCGCAAAAGCCGAGGCAGGTCGCGTTCGGTGGCGCCGAGCAGAAGACTTTGGTTAGTGGCCGACGCGTAGATATGGGTCAGTGCGTCGTAGCCCTTGGCATCAATACCGGAAGGCTCATCGAACGGCCCGCGTCCTGGATAGTCATAGCAGAAGGGTATCTGCAGGAGACCAGAGAGTGCCGATAGCGAGGTCCGGGCTCTCCCTACGGATCCGGTCCTGGCCTTCTGGTACATCGCGACAGCAATGCCGAGGGCCGCGCCGAGTCCGCCCAATACGTCAATCGTACCAACGTACACGTATTCCTCTGGGGTTTCCGCCGAACCACCGGACCTGAGCATCATGCCGGTCGCCGCTTGGACGTGATTTTCATAGCCGAGATAATCACTGCGAGGACCGCGAGCGACGCCGCCGAAGCAATCGAGTTGGCAGAAGACAGCTTGTGGATTGAGCGCTCTCAGTCCGTTCAAATCGAGCCCCATTCGCTTGACTTGCCGGTCAGGCGCATTCCAGATAACGACGTCAGCCGACTTCACCAGCCTTTCGAACACTTTCCTGCCCCCCGATGAGCCGATATTCAGGAGAACCGACCGCTTGCCCCGCATAGAATTGATGCCATAGATGATCGTGTAGGAGCTGTCGTACAGTGGGCTAGACGGATCGACCTTGATTACGTCCGCTCCGAAACGGGCAAGATAGTATGCAGAATGCGGCCCAGCGATGACGTTGGACAGGTCAAGAATTCGCACACCGTCAAGCCATCCCGCTGAGTCCTCGGCGGCTCGCGTCGGTAGTCGCCTTACAGGGCTCACCGAGACCGCGGCGATCGCTTGGTCGAAGGTAACCCATTTCCGAGGCGCCGGGCTAAGCATCGCCTCTCCGCTTTCCTCCAGCCAGGCCGTAGGTCCAGGCTGGATCATCCGCCCATACACGGGATCGTCGACCTGGATCATTAGGCCCGTGCAGTTGGCGTGATCATCGCTGATCCATTCGTGCAACCAACGATGCGCTGCGGCGGGGATCCGACCTTCCCCGAAAATGTACTCCCACTCCCTTGCGGTTCGCTTCAGGAAGGCGGCCTTCATTCGTCCGGCGATCCTATCAGCCCACGACTTGGGCAGGGCGCCAATCGCGACGTCGGATCGCCATTCATTGACAGGAAGATAGACATCCGCTTGCTCTGTAAGCCCCTCAGCCACGAGTTCATCGTAAAGTCCCAGAACCTGCAAACAGCGCTTCGGATGATGCTTGTGGGCCGAGCAGAGGACATAGAACATGCCTCCGTCTTTGCACCTGTAACTACGGCAAAACGGATCAAACAGCTCCTGTACGGACTCGTAGGAGAGGTTCATCGGCAAGCCAGCGTCGCGCCGCCGGTCGATCTCGCGCTCTCGTAGAGACTTATACCGGCGCGGAAGGTTGTCAATGCGGATTGAGGTGTACGCGAGACCCTCCATGACCGCGCATGCGAGGGGCACCTCGATCTGATCGCCGATGCCGCTTCGCTCGCGCCTCTGAAGCGCGAGCACTGCGGCCGAGACCGCGAGCATCGTGCCGTAGGCAGATGCCAGAGGCAGTGGTGAGAAGGACGGATTCACCCCCATGAGCACGCGGCTCAGCCCCATATCGCTGAACAGACCTGAGGAGGCGGCGACCACGGCTTCGAAGGCGCGCCACTGGCGACGAAGTTGATCGTTCGAAGCAAAACCCGGAATGGAGACCGTGATCAGCTCCGGTCGCGCCTTGCGGAGCGACGTAAAGTCGATCCCTAGGCCACTTAGCACTCCGGGACGGAAATTCTCGACCACGATGTCCACTTTCGCCACGAGCGCCTGCGCCTGCGCAAGACCCTCTTCAGCCTTCAAGTCGAGAGAAACAGTCAACTTATTTCGATTGAGGATAGCGTTGGCCGGGCTGTCCCAGAGCGGACCAGATGGCGGGTCGATATGGACGACAGTAGCGCCAAGGTCCGCTAGGATCATTCCCACCGCCGGGCCCGCGATGTACTGGCCGAAATCAAGGACATTGACTCCGACCAGGGGAAGCGTTGAACGTTTCATCAGTATTCCCTCCTTGTTCGTCCACTTACTGATTTCTCCGATACCAGGCTTCGCCGTGAGCATAGCCATGACAGAATCCTAGCGTGTCATCGATCTTAGGTGGTCGGCCGTATCCCCTTAACGATCCGCCGCGAGTGTCCGCGCCAGCGCGAAACTTACAACGGGTTCGCGCCAACAAGTGCTTGAGATTGGCGCACAAGCGTACGGTTTAGGACTCCTTCGGTTGCGCTCGACGGACCATGCGCGTGGGCGGCGTCGCGAGTACTCAAAGAATTCGAGAGTATTGACCTAACCCAGTTGTGCATATCCGGATCATGAGGCGATCACGATGCCCTGCCTAAGCCTAAAGTACCCGGGCCCAGTGTCGGGAATCATTGCCGGTGTGCTCTGCCTGGGACGCGCGTTACGCATTGTTAGCTGACTCCATCGTCATCCGGCAGACGCTCGCGATATCGTAGACGGGCAAATTCGTCATGCGACGGATTGCCGGCGAGACGGGTAAGAAAGCCGTGCATTCGAACAAGATTGCAGTTAGTTGCGGGTCGGCAGCGAGAAGCCCTGAGACGCAGGAGGAGACATCCGCCTCAATATCGGCGGTTTCAGTATATACCGGCGGACGTTTCATCTCGTTTTGCCACAACGTACCCCCTTCTATGCCGCCAATGACCAACCTCGCCCGCTGGGTGGTATCTAAGAGGCGGTGCACCCTTTCGCTGGAGCAACTTGAGTCCGCGGAAAGGACCGCGATCTTAGCAGTCGACGGCAGTTGGCCAAGCAAAGCCGGCACGAGCAGCAAGCTCGATGTCGCTACGGGGACATTCACCGCCACGGATATAGCCTCCTGAAGACGGATAAAAGAGGCGCAGTTCGAGCTTATCGCAACAGCGCCTCTTTCGACCAAGCGTTGGGCTGCTGCGATAGTGGCCGGCTCGAGCGCTGGATCACCGCGCATCGCGACATCCGCCCAAGCTCCCTCGACGGTTTCCGAAATGATTGGAAAGTCGAACGTCGATGGATGAAGGATCGAGCCGGGCCTCGGAGGGGGAGGCCTTACTCCCCTTTCGAGGTTGAGAATTCCGAGAGGACGTGAAGCTTGGATTGCCATAGAAATCTCCCGAGATGATATGCGCCATTCCGCAGCGCCGTCGGTATTGACCTAGTGATGACGATCAAGCCGCACCTGCTCACAGCGCGCCCGCGTCTCGCCCGTGCCAAAGCTCTGAGTACGGAACTCCTGCGGCACGGCGACGATGCTGTCGTCGCGCTCGCTTGCACACCAATTGTTGTTCAGCGCGTTTTACAAACCGTTCCGTTCCCTCCCATCCGTCCGTTGAAGGTTTGGTTCCTCGAGACTCGCAATTGCAGAACGAAGTTCTTCTCGCGCACGGCTCCAGCCAGCGCTGAGATCGCGCAAAGACGCGTTTTTTTGTTCGATAACCTCTTCAAGCTCGTCTAGCGCTGCTGCGACCGCCTCTGGAGCGGGCCCTCCTCCTGCGCGAGCTGTTCTCGCGATGGCGCCTGGAGCTGGCGAGAGTTCGGGATTAAGCATCCGGCCATCTTGTGCGATCGCCAACAGACTTGGTGCGCCATGTTCGATGGCAATCGTAACCAAGTTCCCAACCTCATTATGAGCGGAACGAAAATCGAGACCGCCGTCGACAGCGAGGCGGGTCGCCGTTTCCATGGCATTTACGAACGATGTTTCGAGCATAGCGGAGGCTGCCTCTTCACAGACAGTCAAGCCTGCGAAACATAGCCGGATGAGACGAACCGCCCCAATGGAATGGTCGATCGCGGGCCAGACATGGCGAGTAGCCTCCGTTCCGACAGCGACGCAGTTCGTGAAGGGCGTACTATGCATGCCAGTAACTGCGGCAACGAAGCAGCCGATTGTCGCGCCAGCTTTGCCTTGGACCTGCTCGAGAAGGAATGGATTGCGCTTGTGAGGCATCGCAGAACTGGAGCCAACCAGTTCGTCCGGAAGACTAGCCAGCCCGGATTCGCCGACCCACAGGAGCAGCGTCTCGGCGATGCGGCTTAGGGACGATCCGAGAATCGCACAACTGGCCAGTAGCCGAAGAACCACATCGCGAGATGCCACGCTATCGATAGAGTTAAGTGACGGCATCACGAAGCCGAGCAGCCTTGCGGTCAACTCCGGCAGGATGGGCAGGGTGGTGCCGCCGCCCGCGCCAGCGCCAAGGCAGGAAACATTGAGGAGCGGATGCACGGCCAGAAGAGCATCCAGATCCCGCGCGAGCGCGCTGCCGAACGCTGTCAGCTGGTGTGCGAAAGTGGATGGCAATGCTGGCTGACGGTGAGTGTGCAGCGGAAAGACCGTCTCAAGGTGACCGCGAGCCAACCCGCACAGCACTCGCAGTAGTTTGAGCAGTTCGGCAACGAGCGCCTGATACGGTGCTCTCAGCTTAAGCTTTAGGAGCGTCGCATTGATATCGTTCCGGCTCCGACCAAGATGGAGGTTACTAGCCTCCTTGCCGATCACCGACCGAAGATGATCTTCATAGGCGAGGTAGGAGCCGCGGGGCGCAGGGCAAGCCGCAAGGCTCTGGAATCCGTCGGCCTGCAATTTATCCAGCTCAACCAGGACCCTTCTGGTGAGATCACGGCCAACCAGTCCGACTCGTTCAAGCATGATGGCTTGGGCTCGATCGATGTCGGCGTAAAAGGGCAGCTCGTCGCTCGCCGCACGCTGGAGATCGCTGTCGAAGACGATGGCGCTAGCTTCAGGATGAAGAGTCGATTTGATGCGGCCAGTATGTTGCAAGGATTGTCTCCTCATGCATTGCAAATGAAAGCGACGGCGGCGTCGGCACGCCGGGCAGCAGCAGCAGGATCGCCATCAACTGCGATGACGTGACCGATCCGATCCCGGAAATCGTTGCGGCGTCTGAATTGCATCGGCAAAGTATGATACAGAACGAGCTCCGCCAGCCCGAAGCGGTCCACGACACACTCGCAGTTCTGAGGAAGCGTGAATGACCCTTGGCGCTCCGGCACGATGAATCGAATTGAGCCATGATTGCCTTCCGCCGGGGACCTCCAAGGCATTCCGAGGAGGCTGCGGAGGACAGCGAGAACCGGATCGAAACCAGTCGTGTGGCGGAACAGGCTTGGAATCGAGCCGCCCGCGAGCCTTGGATTTACTTCAATAATGGTGATGCAGCCATGGTGTAGTCGGAGTTCAACATGAGCTGGTCCCTGCACATGACCAAGGGCCTCTATCGCGCGAAGGGCTTCACGTTCGACTTGCGTTCGAGCTTGAGACGATATGGGTGCTGGTATATCGTGCCCGATCTCGACGAAATGCGGCAGGGCACCAAGATGTTTCCGCGTCACCCCCATGATCTGGCTGTCGAGGATCTCGACGGAATACTCCTCGCCTGCGATGTAGGACATAAGAAGGGCGCGGGGCTGCATAGAACGGCCACGCACGTCATTGGTGCCTCTAAGGAGCTCGCGCAAAGCCACAATTGCGTCTGTCTCGGTTGCCACGAGGCTGACCCCGATGCTCCCGGTACCGCTGATCGGCTTGGCGACTGCAGGTAAGCCCACCTGTGTAATCGCGCTGCGAACATCGCAGTCGGCGCCTACAGTGGCGCTCTCGGGGACTCCGATTCCCGCCGCCCGCAAGGCGGTAGCCTGGCGGGCCTTATCCCGGCAAAGTGAGATCGCGTCGGGATTCGAACCGGTGAGCCCGAGTCGTCTGGCTTGGAGCGCGGCCGTGTAAAGGTAGAGATCGCTGGAGGTCATTAGCAGCGCAATCGGCATGGCCGTTGCAATGCTGTCGATTACGGCTGTAACAGCGGCTTCTGAAGACGTTTCGCATGTACGGAGGTCGAGGTCTGGGATGGCTGGCAGAAAGGCATACCGCTCAGGGGAAGCGGTGACAAACACCGGAGCGAACCCCAGTTCTTGTGCACGCAGAATAAACTCGGCGCCCGAGCCTGTAGTATTGGATTCGATGAAGATCGCAGCTGATTTGGCCATTTTTGTATGCTTCAGTTCGGGGAATGCTAGCCCATCACGTCGGGCAACGAGCGGCGAGCCCAGTCGAAACGGCACCAGCCGTTAACAGCCTGAAGCGGGTGGCGGACAAGGACCGGCTCAGTCGCGGCGAGCTCGGCTTGATAGCCGTTCGCGTGCATCCACCCGGGATCGTAGACGCTGTGCTCGTAGCGGTTGCTGTCGTCGGGAAAGACCGCGAGCACGTTGGCTTTTGAAGAGCGCTCTGCATACCACTTGGCAACAAGATAGGCCGCCCCGCTCGTCGGCCCGCGCTTTAGCGAAGTCTCACGATGGAGTCGGTGCGCAGCCTGGTATGCCTCGTTGGCGCCGAGCCAGTGGATTTCATCGAACGCCTCGTGAAGCAAGTTCCCGGGAAGAATGCTGTTCCCAAGTCCGCGCAAGTCGCGCTCGCCGGCCGGTCGGCCGAACAAGACGCTGCCGAAGGTGTCGATCCCCACCAGTTTCATTTCGGGAAAGAAAGCGCGGCAATAGTGGGCCAGGCCGCAGGACGAGCCTCCAGAGCCCACCGTTGCGACCAGGATGTCGATCTTGCCGAATTGCCTGATGGCTTCCTCAGCCGGACGCGCATACGAAAGGCGATTTCCGAGGTTGTCATACTGACGTGACCAGGTTGCTCCGGTCCGTTCCACAAAATCCAGAAGCGCGTTCTTCCGGAGCAGCTGAATGTTCGCATTGGACGCTGTCGCCTCCACCAGGTGCACTTCGGCCCCCAATTGCTCCATCGTGCGTTTAAGCGGGGGTTCGATCGCGCGGTCGCCGAAGATGTGCAACTTGAGTGAGAACTGCATGCAAACGATCGCGAGACCGAGAGCCATCGTCCCGCTCGACGTTTCAACAATCGTCGTGTTGGGGCCGATGTCGCCGTTCCGAAGACCTGCTTCGATGATGTTGAAAGCGGGAAATACCTTCATGAGCCTGAAATCGATTGCACCCAAATTTTCTGGTCGCAATGAAACGATCTTTAGGGGGGCGTGAGCGCCGAGTATGTCGGAGAGCGTGTCCGCCATCGAGTCATCCTCAGTATGGTGTCGAAAACGTGCAGAGGCGATCGAAGCCAAGGCGAGCAATCGCGGTTTTAGCCTTAGCCACTCGGCTGCAAACATCGGGGAGCTGGGGGTCAAAGATCAGGCCGGCAACCGTGCCGCTATGCGCAACGACAACACCGGCCGATCCGGTGTCTTCTTTGATGCTGAGGAGCTCGTTGAACTTCGGCTTCTTGAGCGGATTCTGGATTGCGCACTCGCTCTGTTGTGCGGAGAAAGTCGCAACTCGGCCCACGAGTGCGACGCTCTGCTCTGCAATTGCACGCTCCAGGACCGCCAATGCGCACCCGAAGGCGGCGATCTGATCACGCGAGTAGCGCGCTCGCGGTAGTCGGTCGGTTCCAATTCCGCCTTCGCAGGAGCCTGTGTCAAACCCCAGAATCTGCATTTGCGGGAGTGGCCCGTTGAACACACGGATACTCCTGCCCGTTCGTTGGGCGAATAGAATGGTGCTGCTTGTGCAGTCGAACATCAGCGAGTCAGAAGCATGTTCGGCCGCCACGGCAAGTTTCGCTTGGAGATGAGGAGCAGGAATCACTCGGGATCCCCGGTAGGCTTCGACTGCTTTAGCGGCAGCTCGAATGGAAGCCACTACGCCGCTCGTGGACGAGCCCATACCGGCGCCTTCCGGGATGAATGTCCTAACATCGAGTGTAGCTGCCATGTTCGTCATTCCGAAGGCATCGAGGGCAAGTCGAACGGCGAGCTCACACTTGTGGAAATGATTTGGCATCACTTCGATACCGGTGTCGCCGACCTGAGGCACGAATTTCGCTGTCCGGCTCGGCTCCAGTGTCACACGGGCTTCCGATCCGTCAGCGTGCGGCATGTGAACTGAAACCAGCGCACGCACCGTCCGCCGGTGCCTGCCGTCCTCGAGGGAGAACGCTCCCTGCAGCAGCTCGCCGAAGTGGGGATGGCAGGTCGCCACGCCGAATGGCTTCGGGAGAGAGCAGCACCGCGTAACCGTATCGTTCCCTAGAGCGCTCCGTGAAATCTCCATCATGTCCCTGGTCTGCCGGGGCCGCGCCATGGAGCGCGGAGTGATTTGACGTGCGTGCGGGACATAAGCTGACGGAAACGATATTTGCTCGTTAAGAGAAAGATTTCATGCAATGCTGCACTATCCCATTCGTCATCTAATAAAGGCGGCATTGTCGCGAGCTCCCAATTTGACCTGCATCAGAGACTGTTTCACGACCTGCCCAGACTCGCATTGCGAGCAATCCACATGTTGAGATGAGGCCGCAAGACTGACGATTGTCGTGGTCGTGAATGCCTCTGGCTTCTAGTGAGCGCATCGTTCAAGTACCAGCTAGGGTGACGTACTCGATTTCGTACCGGCACCTTACTTAGTCGCGCAGATGTGCGCACCTACCAAGACGTGGGAGTGCGCGCCCCCTACGAGCAGCAATCGAGCGAGCAGACGAATTTCCGGTAAGGCAATGATGATGCGAAGCGTTCAGGCCGGACTATTCATCTGCAACTGAGCAGCTTGCGAGCGCAGCTTCGAAGTGACAACTAAAAGAGCCCGCTGTCGCAGATACATCCATGCTTCAGTTAAATCGCTCGGGAAAAGCGGTTTGTATGCCCGACAGCCGTCGCACAGGCCGGCTCACGTCGCTCGAATTATATCGCAGTGATCCTGTCGTCTGCAGCAATCTAATGCCGTACGCGGCGTTCCTGTCGATCCACGAGATGCAACTCGGCTATGCGGCTTATCGTAACGCTGGTAATCGAGCATCTTGATCGTAACTCTGAGCTTCTCGATGACAATGTGCTCGTCCAATCCCCGCGTCCCCGGCGGACCAGCCGCTTGCCCTCTAAGCGCGCAGCATTGTTTGAGGATCGCCAGGTGGAAGGCCATCATTATCGCCATCATCGGCTAGAGAGCGCACCGTTTCAAATGATCGTTATTCGTGCGCTCATTCGCCTTTTGTGTCGGATTGGAGACATGTTGCGGGCCCTCCGACAAACTCAACGACACAAGCGGCTCGATTGATTAGCGCGTGACCTCAATCTTGAGCGGATGAGACGCTCCTGTTGCTGGCATGCCGATTGCTGGGAAGTTACGTCTTTGCGCGGAGGTCCCGCGCTCTCCGGCCAAGGGAGTTCAAATGAAAGCGCCTCCATTGATCCAAATAGACGGCACGGACGCTGTAGCGAGTGCACCGCAAACCTCTGGCGGTGACCTAAGCCCCTCCTCGCCGAACAAATCAAATCCGCCGCTCCGCAGTGCGGTGATCAAGTTTATAGAAGGCGCTCGCACGATGACGGAGGCCGAGCTGCAAGCCAGTAGCATCACGCGTCATCATGTCACAACATCGTATCGCCAACAGATCGCCGACAGTGGCTACTACGACCAATTGAAATACATTGTGGAGCCGTCAGTTAAAGAGCTCGACAGTCCCGGGGCGTTGGATACCAGCGGCGAGCACGACAACACAGTCCTTCCTGGACTTCAGCACAAGTACGCGCAGACCGGGTTGTTGCTCGTGACTAACCGTTGCGCGTCATATTGCCGGTTTTGCTTCCGCAAACGACTCGTTGGCAGAGAATCCGATGAAATCGTGCCAGACGTGGCAAAAGTCGGGCAATATATTAGCGGACATCCCGAGATGACGAACGTTCTCCTGTCAGGGGGCGACCCGTTCGTTCTTAGTACGGCAAAGCTCGACGAAATTCTTACGCATCTGCTCCCGATCCCACATTTGACTTCGATTCGAATCGGCACAAAGTTCTTCGCCTTCGAGCCAAAGAGATTCGACGACGCCGCTCTATCTGCCTTCTTTCGGCGAATTCGTGACGCGGGTAAGACTGCGGTTCTGGTCACTCATTTCGATCACATCGGTGAGATCTCGGTCGATGCTGAGAGGAATATCCGCAGCTTGCGCGCACAGGAAGTGCAGTTCCTCAATCAATCTGTGCTTCTCGCAGGGGTAAATGACAATCCTGAGATTTTGGCAGCGACGTTTGCCAAGTGTCACCAAATGGGCGTCCGTCCGTACTATCTCTTCCAAGGAAGGCCGGTGAGGGGCGCATCCCATTTTCAGGTTCCGCTTCGTCGCGGATCAGAGATTGCGCGCGGCGTCAATCAGCGGCTCGCGGGGATTGAAAAGACATTCAAATACATCATGTCCCACTATACAGGAAAGATCGAGATCCTCGATGTCGGCGATGATGACCGCATTTATATGCGATACCATCAGAACAAAAGTCCCGACAAGATTGGAAGGATTTTTTCTAGGCCATATACCGACGCCGCTTGCTGGTTGGATGATCTGCCTGAATGATGATCGAGGCGGCGTGGACTGATGACACTCAAATCTGTGGCTCCCTTGAGCTGGCGCCGGGCCGCGTCGAACTCATTTGGTCGGTTCGTAAAAACAGTTTTGCTGTTGAGGCGACGCGGAGGCAGCCTCGCGCTAGCGTTTGCCAGCCGCAAGCCTGGAATTGCGAAGCTACGACGCGCAGCATTCGGGAGGGGACAGCTCGATCTCTCGACAGCTGGCAGGAACGGCGAGGATCGCAGAGTAAGGCCCGCAACCCAAGGCGATCGCATAACCGAGATATTCGTCCCAGCCATCGTCGTTGCGACAAACCCGACGCAAGAGATGTGTCATCGACTGCTAAGCGTTGCATCGTGCTCCGCGAGGTAGCTTGTGACGCTAGACGAGAGTGAGGCATTGATGTGCGCGTCTGTTCCGTTACGCCTCTCACGTTCCATTCAGTTGTACAATGCCGCCGCTGCCAAGAGAGGCATCAAGCTGTTGATGGGATTCGATTTCCATGAGTATGTCTCGATTACGCATTCCACTCCAACAAAGGGGCAAACATTTCCAAATTTTCGGCCAGACCGATCCATAATCAATGCAGGTGAGGGATATTGGCTCGTAGGCCTCGATAGGAAAGAGAGCGTGGTGTTTACAAATGCCACTCGAGTGTATGACCTTTCACCCAGTAATTTTGCAGAGCATCTTCAATCGCTGAGGGCGTTCTACACTGATCCGGTCGCACACGCAGATCCTCGGGATCATTGTACTTGCCTCGCACCTAATGCAAAGAAGATGACCGGAAAGGTGGCGTACAACGGGGACCTTTGGGTGCGCAGAGATCTGAGAGGACGGGGGCTTCCAAACATGATCGCCCGAATCACGCACAGCGTGTCGTTTGCTATGTGGGCTCCCGATTTCTTGTGTGCGCTTGTGGCACCGTGGCGGGTGGCCAAAGGGCTTCCCCACTACCGCCATCATGAACCCGGCGGGTCGATATTGCGGCTCGTGAAAGAGGATATTGCGGAAGAAAATTGGCTCGTTTGGGTCACTGGTGAGGAGCTAAAGAACGATCTCAACCATTGCTTATGAAACACCACCAGCAGAATCCACGTGATCTTGTGCGTTAAAGTGGAGGCCGCAACATTGTCTCACGTTCGAATGTGTCGGAGATTCGGAACGGTCGCCTAGGATGACGGAGCTGGGGGCAACAGACGTAAGCGCGAAGCCGATACCGTTGCTTCAGAATTCGAATGAACGTGCGAAGAAGCTTCCGGTTGGACGGAGGTTTGGGATCGGATGGGACAGCAAAAAGGACGTCCATTTTGCCGGCTCATCGGTGAGCCGGCTGGAGGTCCTTGAAGGATCATCGGGACGCCGGGTGCTTTCGGAGGCTGAGGGAGCCCGGATCATCGCCGAGCGTCTGCTACCCGGCCCCCAGGCGTCGAGGTGGCGCGCAAGCACGGAGCGACGCGCTGGCAGATTTACGATTGGCGACGACGCGTTCGACCGCGAGGCATGTTGGCGCTAGGCGAGGCGTCGCAGTCGACATTCGCGCCGCTGGTCGTGGAAAGCGCGTTGGAGGAGGATCACCTTCCGGCGATCAAGCTTGAGATCGCGATCGGCGATGTCGTGCTGCGGACGGATCCCGCCATAGATGGCGAGCAGCTGGGCCGGGTGATCCGCGCAGTACGAGCGTCACGATGATCGCCGCCGGTGGCCGATCTGAAGATTTATATCGCGACGCGGCCGATCGACTTCCGCTGTGGCCATGATGGACTTGCGGCGAAGGGTGCAGAAGATGCTTCGCCTCGACCCGCTCAGCGGCGCGGCCTTCGTGTTCCGATCGAAACGAGCGGACCGGATCAAGAGTTTGGTATGGGATCGAACGGGCCTAGTGTTAGTTCACAAGCGCCTCGAAGGTTGCAAGTTCGCTTGGCCAACGATCGCGGACGGCGTGATGCGGGTGTCGCCGGCGATGTTCGCGGCCTTGTTCGAGGAACTGGATTGGAGGTTGGTCCGTCAGGAGGAAGGACGGCGCCCGCAGGCGGCGGGATAACTGCGGCAGAATGACTCAGAAGCTATTTTGAACGTGGCACGCGCGGCGGCGATATGCTCGAAATGGCGCATGGGCATCACGGCGCTGCGCGACGAAAATGAACGACTGAAAGCGCTTTGGCGCAAACGCAGGCAAGGGCCGATCGCGGAGCGTGCCGGAAGGTTCTCATCGCAATCGCGGCTGCTTGCCTGCCCATTTGCCTCCGGTGGAACGGATCGTCGAGCCTGCGAGCACGCTGTGTCCGTGCGGTTGCGGCGCCATGACGAAGATCCGCGATGACGTCAGCAAACGCCTCGATGTCATCCCGGCGCAATGGCGCGTGCTGGTCACGCGCCGTCCGAAATACATCTGTCGCCGCTGCTCGGGCCCCATCGTGCAGGCCCACGCGCCGGAGCACGTTGCCCAGTGGGCTGCCGACCGAAGCGGCCATTGCGCACGTGATCGTCTCCAAGTTTGGCGACCATACGCCGTTTTACCGTCAGGCCGAGATCTATGCTCGGCAGGGGATCCGGCTTGATCGGGCGACACTGGGCAACTGGTCCGGCCGCGCCTGCTTCCATCTCCAACCCGTAGCGGACCACATGCGTCGCCATCTGGAGAGGGCAGATCGTCTGTTGATGGACGAAACCACGGCACCGGTGCTCGATCCGGGCGTGGCCAATGCCCAATTGCGTACGTTGGGCGGAATAGGTTACGGCATCCATGATGGTTATTGCCCCGCGTTGTCCGAGCGAGCTGGCATTCGGCACACCAGACGATCAGACGCGCGGAGCCCTGTGCAATTAACACTTGCGGTACCTCCTTGCTGTGATGTCGATCCAGGGCTGTAGTTGATGGTCTGCAGAGGCTTGCATGCTCCCATAACGGTCGGGCTGTGCTCATTCCTCGTCTTTCTGAAGCCGTCGACACCTCGTAATCTAGGTTCGCGCAATTGAACGATTTTTGGTTGTCGGCGTCTTGCTGGCCACTACGTGAGCGGCTATGACGGCAGAACTTGGGTCCCGGACTTGCTGACGCCAAGATCAAAGCCGCCCATGTTGTAACCATTGCTGTAGCATTTAGGACGTATGTCGCGTCTTCAACGCTTACCGCAATCGCCACGTTCCCAGGCTGATCGGTTCTTTCTGAAAGCTTGTGTTGGTAGGAAGATGTGCGATCGCGTCGGGTGGTACGGCATTTGCTGATCTCCTTCCGAAGTCGTCTCGGCTCAGGAGGAACACATGGTCGATGTGCAAGACGTGGTGCTGTCCGCGCGAGAAAAAGAGTGCTTGCGGTGGGTAGAGGAGGGAAAATCTTCGTGGGAAATCGGGGTGATATTGAAAGTTAGTGAGAATACGGTCAATTTTCACCTTAAGAATGCGATGCGAAAGCTGGAAGTGACCAGCCGAATCCAGTGTGTTGTAAAGGCGCGCCGCCGTGAGCTTATTTGAACTATGAGCGGGCGCTGCTGCGATCCAACCGACGTCCAGCGTCAGGTCCTAGGACTACTCCGTTACATTCCGATCCCGCTACCAAATATCCTCTTGCGCGACCGAAGTGGCGCTCCTGGATGAGATTGCTCCACTTCATCGCGGCCCTCTGCACTTCAATGCCTGCGATTAGACCCAGCCGCGGGCTCGTAGGCGGTGAAGCTGCCCGCGAAGGCAGCCCCTAATGGTCGCAGGCAATCAACGATTGGGCCTTCGGCAAGAACCCTGTTGGGAACGTCGTGTCAAACGATCCCGCCGCGACGAATTGCTTTTGCGCAAAAAGCCCGATGCTCTGCGGCTCCGATCGCGGCGGACACCGTGTGACGGCCGTACAGCGCTAATCGTGCGGCAAAGATCAGCCGCGTCTGCCCACGGGCATAACTGGCGGATATTGTTGGCGCCATCGCCCCGGGTGGGATCTAATCCCTGGTCAAAAAAGCGCGTCGGGTTGTCCTAGTACACAGCACAGCAAACGCTTCGTGCGGGAGCTCGGGTGTGTTGAAAGATGCAAACGCGATCCATCGCCTCCTCACCGCGCTAGTGATGCAGCGAAGCTTCGTAGAGACGTTCGTTAAAGCTGCAACGACATGACGCACCGCTTTGAAGGGCGACCAGCTAAATAACGTCACTTTGCACTCTTCAGTGGGCCCTCCTCGGGGGTGAATATCAGGCGTGCCGGACAGTGCTTTGCGCCAAACACCTGGTCATCAGTCATGGATCCAGTCTCCACGAGCTTTTCGAGAACCAGGCTTGCACGCTGTCGCGCAGTCCCAACAGCAATGTGCGAAACTTGATCGAGCGGAAAATTTACGAGGCCAGCCAGCATGGCCGCTTCGCTAAGGTCGATATCCTGAACCCGTTTTTGGAAATAGAGCCGTGCCGCATCTCTGACGCCGAATATGCCGGCTCCAATCCGCACCCGGTTCAAATAGATCTGTAGGATCTGATCCTTCGTGAGGCGAAATTCGAGCCAAATAGCGGTAAGTCCTTCGTGAATTTTGTCCTCGAAAATTCGTCCATTTGATGGGAATAGCATTCTAGCAACCTGCTGGCTAATCGACGGGTGTACGCCCTCTGTCTCTGGCCTGGCATGGAGTGAACGGGCGATAGCGGCAAGGCCCATACCGAAATGGCTGTAGAACCGATGATCCTGAGTTGCAAGCGTCGCTTTGACTAAGACCTCCGGAAGCTCTTTCAGTGCAATCGTGTCATACGTCGTGCAAGCGCTGCTCGGACTCGTCCGGCATTCTGGCAGAAAGACTGTGCGAGCAAAGTCGTCGCCCCGATCCTGATCCGCGGTTTCGTGAAAAGCCGGGATCGCCACGACAAATGACAGTATCAGGCCGAGGAGCCCGAACGTTAGAGCTTCCGAGAGCGGCTCGACGATTCCCCAACGTAACGATCGGCCAGCAAGCCGCGCACCCCGCGTCAGCTCTGTAAACATAGCGCCAATTGGGCGGATACGACTGGCTCTGGCCACTATACGTTCTTGGATCGCCGGCGTCCGGCTTCGCGGCATCATCTGACTCACCTGCTTCTTTCATCTATCGGGAGTTCGCGTCGGAAAGGCGTTCCGCTGTCGGCATGGCGCTCCGTTTTTCCTCATAGTTCGTTCCAGTGACGGCGCCGTGAAGAAAAGGTTCTGCGGAGCGCCCAGCAATTCTAGAGGCGCGAGACGCTGCCGCTACGCTGCAAAGTAACCCTTACGAATCGCGCGTCAGCTGCACCTTCCCGAGGCCATGAGGTCACCAATCCCGCAGGTGGGAGGGGACCGCGGGTCCTTATGCAGCTCTCACGCGCTATTCTCGAGACCTTGAGTCTGCAACATCCGATACCGGTTGCCAGCACGCGGGTTGCTCGAGCGAGCGTGACTAGGCGGCATCACGGCTGAAGTTATCGGTTTGGGTATATGAATGCTCGCGAATCCGGGGACTTTGAATGGCAGTCTCGCAAGACCAACGGAGTTGGCACGCGTTAAATCAAGCCTCTCACGCTCTCGGCGCGTTCGACAACGCCAGCTGTGGACGGCATAGCCGGCGCAAGAGCCGGCGACAAAGATCAAGGCGAAAACCACGAATGCCACCATCAGGAAATATTCATCTCCGGCGCGCCTCACAGAGCGCAAATGTGCTGTGTAGGAATCACGGCGCAGGCAGGCAATGACTCTGCGGCGAATCGAACTGATAGTTGGTACAACCTGACGGTAGGTGCGATTCAAGTCCGTTAAGCGGACATGAGGGAGGATCACCGATCGGGATCACGCGGGACACTCTGTCAGGAGACCAGCTCTCGATTAGGCAGGTGCTCGGTTTTGTAAGTAGGGAGCACACGGCCTAGCGCCCTTGCATATGTCCGGTGAGCCAGAGAAGGTGCATAACTCCGGCGTCGCTGCCGTAATCGGCCGCTAAACCGCGGAAAGCCGTGACCGCCTTTCAACTGAAAAGTTTGAGATTGCAGCCGATTGAGAGCGTTCAATAAATCTCGAAAAGAAGAGCCATCCTGCGAAGCCCCTAAGAACGGTCTCAGTCCGCATCAATATCGCCCGGGATTTAATGCACGGGGCGAATTGCGGAAATGGACCTTCTGTTGCGGACAAAAAGTCTGCCCCTGCTCAGACGACCGACGATTGAGGGCTAATCCGCAGCCGGCGAATCTGGGCCAGCCCTTAATCCAGTCACGGGACCAGCGCTGGCTCACTAGAAAATGCTGGAAATCCGATGACTGACTTTCAGGCGCGCTGTCAGGAATGATGTCGCTCAGCAGTCGGTCCCGCGCTTTCCATCAAGGCTGGCGATCATGTTTGGATCTGCGATACCGTCTATGGACGTGTGAGGATCTTCGCGGACCAGGTTCTAACCGGTTACAGATTAAGCATCCGACACAACGTTCGGATTTGCTCGCGTAGATCTAGCTAAAGAGCGCGAGCTATGTATCTAGAGTCTCGTGGGTCAATGACCTTTGAACTCTAGGATGCGCCAGCGTCGCAGCAAAGGCGGCTGCCGGAACGCATAAGACAGTGTAAGGCTCCTGTGCACCAGACTAACAGATTAAAAACCCGGCCTAGGGCCGAGCTTTCGATCCGCCGTTTGAAGGATGATCAATACTTGAGGAAAATCGGACCGCCGAACTTGTAGTCGAAGCCGTGCAATCACAACAACATCGAAATCATGGCGGATGCGATCGGCCCACCAAACGACTGGCTGAAGTTCTGCATGCGGGGCTGAATGAACCGGTGGTCGTACTCCCAACCGACCAGTTAGGTGCGAAGCCATCCTCGATCCCCCAACACGCCGCCCCAAAGAACATCACTGTTCGCAACCTGCGCGCCTGTGAGGGGCGAGATGATCTGATAGGTGTTGCTCGTGAATGCGGTCCCGCCTCCAGCGTAAAGTAGTACGTTGTCGAAAGCATCGCCAATCTGCCCCGTGACCTGACCGAACGCATGAATCTTGATGTGATTGCGGTAAATGCGATGCTGTGATTGAACCGCTCAAATCAGCCCACTTCCCCTGGGCTTCAATACCCAGCACGATCTGGCCCTTGTGCCATCGATAACCGATCTGGCCGCCCACCTTCCGGCTACCGCATCATGGCAGCCCTCGGGTGTGCCGCCAAGTAATCCCAGCAGTTCGAGCTTGAGCCGAAGCCCGCGTCCATTTCGACATAGTAGCTGCTCTATTCGTAGATCGCAGCCGTGACGGGCTGCGGAGGCTTGGTGTAGAGACGCTGGACGGCCAGCCCAGGCACATCCGCGCCGAATGCGGGCGCCACCGCGTGAAGCGCCACAATGCTAGGCAAGCAACTCCTCGTTCGTTTCTGGTCTCATCCCTGGAGTGCCCCGACTCTCTTGCGTCTGAACAACGTCCACGTGAATTGCTGTACGAGCTTCGAAACAGTTGCGCATAAAGCAATGTTCGAACAGATCGCTGCGCAAACCGTCTGCTTTTCAGGTCATCTCCAACTGCGCCCCAATGCTCGGTCGGATGCGAGCATAGCCAGCCAACATGTGGACGAAAAGCGGGCTGCTGATCTCAGCGGATAAAGGACAGCGCAAGCCAGATGATGCCAAGCCACACCGCAATGCAGAAGAGCAAAGCGCTTTGCAACGTCGTCGCTCGTATGTTGTGACGCCATTGAAGGAGTTGCGGTGAGCAGCCGGTGAAGCGCCGGCCGCGTACAACAGCTATCACTTCTTCGTAGTCTGCAAACCGGAAGTGAGAGCGATGCTTGCGAATATACGCCAGCCGCTCAGTGGGTGAGAGGCACTGTGCCCAAACCTCCCATGCCTCATCATCAAAACACGCGCTATTCTCAAGGATTTCGACGAGGCGCTCGTCACGCTTCATGATGGATCCGCTGTACTGTCTATCGCGGATCGAGTTCTACGAAGGAAGCCTCACCTTCGAAACCTCTCAGGTTAGGTAGGCGAGTTCAGAAGCGAGTCCGGCCAAAAAGCATCCGTCACCGCGAATGCCGGCGTTGCACGCGAGATGAAATTCGAGGTCATGCAAGGGTTCTGGGGCCCTCTTCTCGTCCAGTACGGAGGGGAGCATCGAAGCGCTGTAGATGCCGAAGGAGAGTGAAAGGGGCTCCTTGTCGGCGCTGCCGCGATGGTGCTCGTCGCGGCATTCAGTTCAAGTGGGCGTGCCAATCATGTCTTCTCCACGGTTCGCGCCGGCGCTGATTGGAATTCGCTTGGGCAGTAGCTTCCACGCATATGTTAAGATCACACAGGTGTGCTTGTCCGCCGTATTCTCCGCCGGCGATCCGATGATCGGGGAATGGCCGACTCGCGATCGTCGGCGCAGAAGTGGCGGGTCAAAATCGGCGATCAATCTCACGTTCCACGGTGTTCTTGAGACTGTTTCCACGCGAGCGCGCGTGCCTTTGCTCTGCCGTGCGAGTCTGCACTGACAAACTGGCGATGGAGGGCGTTCGCACTCGCCTGGCGGATTGGCAGTTTCCTTGTTTGAGCAAAGCCGAATGCAGCGTTAGGAGCCACGGCGTGCGGGAGCTCGGAGCGGCGGCGGAGCAGAAGTTCCGGAACGACAGAGAGCGCCATAATGCCGGGCGCGTTCAAGTCGTTTGCGAGAACGCCAGCTGCGCGCAGCGTAGCCTAATCCAAAGCCGCCGAAGAAGATGCTAGTGAGAAAAAGGAGTGCTGTTGTCATCTCGATGTGTAAACCAGAGGATGATTTGATGTGGTGCGTCACACCCCCGCCATCGGTGGTTGACTAGTTGGCCGCCGCTAGGCGGCTTCTCCCTCGTTCCTACAACGTGACGCTACGTCCGATTCAAGTCCCGCTCCAACCAAAATGCATTCTCACTCGAGGTGGCCGGCAGCAGCAGTGTGGGCGAGCCCGGCACATCCTGTCGATGCGCGGAACAGCCCACGCCATGATCGTTGCAGGAAGCGCCGTTCGTTAGTGCTGATACCTGTGGTTGTCAGAGATCTTCGATTCTGCCGGCGGCATTGCCCCACCGCCCCGGGCCGCAACGGAGAGGACCTTCCGTCGGAACTGTAAACGTGGACGAGACTAGAGATCTCACTGCGCAGTCGGCGTGCTGTTACGACGCCTGGACTATTGCGTCGGTGCAGCCGCAGGCGGCCGCATCGCAGTGCAAGGGATGCCGCATTCATCCTCTGACATCTCGGCCAAGAGGATCCTGAGTGCGGCGCGGTTCGCTGGTCAAGAACATTTTCGTTGCAGAATCGAGCGACCTGTATGCTCGGTCGCGAACCGCCTGCGACAAATCAGGAGTCGCGTCGATCGCGGCGCGCGCGTCGCTCATAATCTTATGCTTTGCGAAAACAAGCTTCGCGTCTAGCATTACATGAAGCGTCTCTCGAACATCAGGTAAGATCAAGCTGTCGCCATCGATCAATTCTCGCAGTTTCCAAAACATGCGCTCGGCTGCTACCAACGAACCGAGGACTGACATCAGTCTTGGCGACATCACGGACCATCTCCTTCTCCGCCCATATTCTCGCGACCATCCCAGCGAAATCAGATGTGCCTCCGCTTGGCACCGTCGCGCCAGCCGCCTGCTGAAACGCAGTGACTGGGATACAATTTTCCTGCTACGCCTCGCGGGCGTGTGACGCCGCCTGCTCAAGGGAGCTCGCAAACCGTGCGATTTGCGAGCAAAGGCATTTATTTTTCCCCTGCTCCCCGCGGCCGCATTGGGGCGCATGCGCGGGCTCACTTCCAAGACCGACATCGAGGGTAGTTCTGATTGCCACAATTCGGCCAGCGCGCATCGGAGTTGGACTTCTCCCGCCAGGCTCTATGCTTCTCCGCTTGTTCACTGGGATCGCTCTGTTAATCGGGCGAAATTGACTGACTGAACCCGGTCACGCAAAGGTGGTCATTCGATCTCCCGCCGCTCGGCGCGCCCTCGCGCTTGTGATTGCATGAGCGCATCGAGATCAAGCCTCCCGATCTGGCGCGATGGTGTGTCGGTCGCGCGCTACCTTGAGCTCGATCGATTGTTGCCTCTCCATCGGCTGCTTAAACGCACATGCCGTTTCCTTGTGCCGGATCCGTATCTCGGAGTCCGTCTCTCTTACTCTTCTCATCACTGCACGGCTATGCTGTGCAAACCGTGCATTTCACCCACCAGCGGCCACCACGCTTCTCCGCGCGCAACTTGCCGCGGCGAATCCGAGAGAGCACAGCTTCGGGGCTTATGTGGTTCATCGCTGCGAACCGTTGAACAGAGAGGTAGTCCGTACGCAGAAGTGGAGGGGTGCTAATGCCGTGCGCAGCCAGCAGAATGCGCAGCGAAGCCAACTCCGCGAGCACGATCTCAAGTTTACGCGCGATCTCCTCCGTCTGGTCGGAGCGCTGCCGGGACCGCGTCACGAGCGGCTCGCTCGGGCGATAAGCCACACCTTGGATTCGTGTCGAACGCGATCGGCGAACTGGCGCGCTAAAGCGGGATCGGCGTGAGCTAACTCACCTGTCCAAGCGAGCCGCTGTTGGGGCAATACCAACGTACGGAACATGAGAGTCAGGCCGTCTACTGCCGTTAAGCGTCCTGTCTGGTGATGTAGTTGAAAGGATCTCATGCGCGTCAAAGACACTTGAACCGTAAGAGTGGCCTGAACGATGCATCCAGCTGCGGGACTCATCGGCCTTGGCGTTGCCATTTGTTGCTAGGTCAAGAGCGAACCTATGGAATCGTAGTTGGGGTCACCATCAGTGCTCGGCCGCTATGAGCTCGGAGTGAATCGCAGTTGCTGTGTTGAGGCAGGCATCCAGTGACAGAGATCCGAAGGCGACCTGACAAAGGAGATAGTTGGCGCCTGCTTCTTCCACATGATCGAGAAGAGTTTGGCGCACCGAAGCGCGCGTGCCGACAACGCACAGTTCACTCTGAATTGCGGCATCCAATGTCAGGGGCAGGTTGGACGGAGGCGGGATGTCATTGAGGTCGTACAGGAACTTAAAGTTCTTGAGCCATGTTTCGTAGGCTGGCGTCGCGAGGGAGCGGGCGACTGCTTCAGAGCTGGCAATTACGACCATGCGGAGCAACGCGAGAAATGATGCTGCGCCGCTGGCAACACCCTTCGCCTCTCGATTAGCGCGATAGACATCGGTTATCTTGCGAACGGCAGAAGAGGGGCCCATGCACGCGAGATTGGCGCCAATTGTCGCAGCCCAGCGGGCTGAATCTGGCCGATTTGTCGCAATCCACGTCGGGGGACAAGGATGCTGGTGAGGTGAAAGCGTCAAAGGGACGTCGCTCAGCGCAAAATGCTGCCCTTCGTATGTGAGGGGGCCGCCATTCATCGCGCCAACGAAGATTTGAGAAGCTTCCTCGTAACGGCTCGAGGCGACATCGGCTCCAACGCCAAAATAGCTCAGTTCGATCGGCAGAGAGCCGCGACCAAGGCCGACCTCAACCCTGCCGCCGCTCAGGTGATCCAACATGCAGATCTCCTCGAATGCACGCAGCGGGTGATAGAGGTTGAGCAGCATGACCAAAGGACCGACGCGAAGTCGCCGTGTGCGCTGTATGACGCTTGACAGAAACAAATTCGGCGACGGACCCAGTCCATGCGGAGTGCAATGATGCTCCGCCAGATGATAGGCATAGAAACCGAGCCGGTCGTAGGCCTCCGCTAGGGTAAGGCGGTCAGCGTACTGCCGGGTGATATCGCGGCCGTCCTCGTCAAGATGATCAAAGATGCCGCAGGTCAGGTTTGAGGGAACAACGTTTCTCACTCAGTTATCTCCTATATAGAGAGGACCGGAGTCCGCCGGGTTTCGGGAGTGCAAGAGGCGCTCGATGATGTTGCGAAGCCGTTCACAAGGGTCGTAATGCGGCGACTGGAGAAAAACGGACTTAGGGCTGCGTCGCGAAGCTGCATCATGTGTGGGTCCGGATCGATTGCGACGGAGATCTTTGACATGGGTGGAACGGACCACTAGCCAAGACATCCCACTTTCCTAAGAATGCTGCCGACGGCTGCAAGAAACGCATCCATCTGGCGCTTTGTACCGATGCTAACCCGAATGCACTCTTCCAGGCCGGCATCCGGAAAGAAGGCAACAAGGACTCTCTGGTCTTGCAACGCCGCCTGCCACCATCTGCCACCCTGGCCCACCGGCACACGGGCGAGGAGGAAGTTCGCGTGGGAAGGCGTTACAGAGAACCCAAATTCAGAGAGGGCGGCGGCTACGCGCTGGCGCTCAAGCCTGACGTGGCGATGGTTCTCCTCATAGGCGTCGCGATGCGCAAGGACGCTCATCCCCACGGCGTGAGCGACCACATTCATGTTGAAAACATTCTGCATGTTGCGAAGCCGCCCGATCAGCTCGGGATGGCCGAAACCGAAGCCGACGCGAATGCCAGCGGCGGAATAGCTCTTGGAAAAAGTGCGCAGGACCAGCAGATTCGAGTGGCGCTCAACGAGGCGTAGGCCGTCCTCAGGTGCGAAATCGACGTAAGCTTCGTCCAGTACGATCAATCGGTCAGATCGCGTTACGAGGCGTTCGATCTCAGCGAGCGGAACAAAGGTTCCGGTCGGATTGTTCGGATTGGCCAGTAGAATGAACTTGGCCTGTTTAGCCGCACCGAAAAGCAGCTCGTCCATCGGCAAGCAGTCCGGTTCAGACCAGGGAATTTCAATGAAGCGGGCCCCTTGCAACATGGCAAGCTTGCGATTGAATGAAAAACCCGGCGACATCATTGCAACGTCGTCGCCCGGGGCAAGAAAGGCTCTGTAAATGAGGCTGAGCAGTTCAGACGATCCATTGCCAGCCATCACGCGATCAGTTGCAATGCCATAGGCAGCTGCGGCCGCTTGCCTCAAGCTGAAATTGTCGTCTTCTGGATAGCGGTATTGGAGCTCGAGAGCTGCAATTGCGCTTCGCATCACGACGCCTGGCAAAGGAAAGGGGTTCTCGTTCGTGTTTAGTTTCACGCAATTGTTGTCGGTGGTGGGCCGCCCGGACGGTAGAGCATTCAATTCCCGAGCCACCGGCGAGAGCGCGGAAAGCATAGTCTGCAACTTTGCATCCAAAGTGGTGTCTCCCTTTTTGTCGACGACAGTAGTTGAGGGCGTTCGGCGAGCCTACGTGGGCGCGTGCGCTTTGTTCGGACCCGAGAAGCGCGAGGCCCGCGTGAATGTGAGTGTTGGGAGGCGGACTTGGCTCTAAGGGCCGTACCGGATCAGACTCCGTCTCAAGGTCCGAAGGCGATCAGCACGGATCAGGCGTCGCACCGCGTTTTCCGAGCCAATACCTGCTTCCAGGAAAGGGGTGGAAGGCCACGTCCCTCGACCGAACAGCGCAGCTAACGATTGGCTCGAACTCGCGCAATCCGCAGACGGACTGCGCGTGACTGACATCATTTCACGACGTACGTTCGTTCTAAAGAGGTCCTGACAGCTCACTCCCGAGAGCGAGGCGGGCATCAATTTCACTGGCTGGAAGAAGACACCGGTCTTCGTCGGCCTTACGAATGTGGATGTGATGCTCACTGCAGTGGCACCAGACGAATGGGAACGTACTCTTCGGGCGGCCCTGCGGACGCGCACGATAGATGTGATAGCATTGCTGCGAGGGTGAGAAATGCTGCGACTGCGGCGATTGCGAGGCACGTGAGCAGCGCGTAATCGATATATCGAGGATGGTTCATCATTCGAACGCTCCGTACGGTGTTGGCACGGGCGGTCAGTTCTGCTCGACCGCTTCGACGGTATTGTCGCGCCAGCGGTAAACGATGAAGCCAGGAGCGGCATTGTCTCCCTTGGAGTCGAATCTAACAGTGCCAATAGCCGTGTCGATTGACTCGGAGCGGAGGGCCGCAGCGACCCGCATAGCATCGAAGGTGCCGGCCCGTTTGACGGAGTCGGCCCATGCTTGAACCGCGGCATAAGCGTAGAGCGTATAACCTGCGGCGGTTAGGCTCGAACCCTTGAGCTTGGCGACAGCAGCTGCGCCTGCAGCATTCTTCGTCGGGTCCGGCATAAAGGTAAAGAGCGTGCCGTTCGCGGCCTCGCCGGCAATGGCCCAAAAGTCGGTTGTCATCAGCGGATCGTTGGCGATCACGGTCAGACGTGCGCTCGCCTCCGCGGCTTGACGCACGATCAGGCCGATCTCGTTGTAATAGCCGCCGATATAGACGAGCTGGATTCCCTCTCGCTTCAGTCGCGAAACGAGAGCGGTATAATCCTTCTCGCCTGCAACATAGCTTTGTCGAACGGGATGCTCGCCGGCTGCACGAAGGCGCGATTCAACGATATCGGCGATACCCCTGCCTGCTGTGCTCTTGTCGTCGAGGACTGCGAGCTTTGCACCTTGGTGATGCCGCGCGATGTATTCGGCGGCAACTCTGCCTTGCTGGTCATCGCGGCCGCAAATCCGAAACAGGGTCGTTAGGCCACGCTCTGTCAGACGGGGATTGGTGGACCCAGGTGAAATCTGAATTACCTCGGCTTCGGCGTATATGTCTGAAGCCGGAATCGACGAAGATGAACAGAAGTGACCAACGACGAGCTTGATTCCGTCAGTTGTCAGGCGATTGGCAACAGCGATAGCCTGCTTGGGATCGCATGCGTCGTCGGCGATTCTCAATATGAGCCTTGTGTCAGGCAGCAGACCCGAAGCATTTATCGAATCCACAGCTGCGGCCGCTCCATCGCGTATCTGCGCGCCGAGCGCCGCAGTGCTTCCCGTCATCGGACCCGCTATGGCAATGTAAACATCTTTTGCCCTGGCGCTCGAGCTCAGGGCCACGGAAAGGAGCGCGGCAGCTGCAAGCCTGTGAATGCGAAGGATCGTCATATATGACTCCCGGTGTCTCGCGAGACGACTTGGTCTGCTTCGCCATTCTGGTATGACGCGGCGGCCAACCATCTGGCGCAATGATGTTTGGATCGAGCTCAGGTTGCGTACGAATAGGCTCAGGTTGTTGTCAGGTTAGGCCATAAGCTTCGGGCGGGCACGGACGAGCAGACGTTCCGACACTGGTCAGGAGAAGCGGTCGTCTAGGGGCTGACAGGACCAATATCGAACATTCTGCTGATACCCGGTAGATTCGCCAGTCTCCCGTGCTCGACAGGCGTGTGCCGAGGAGGCGCTTGGAAGGCGCGTACGACCATCCATCGACTTGTTCTCGTCGAGAACTCTCACCGAGAACTTCCGAAACTAATGCCGATCATTGGAGTCTCCCTCGGTTTAACCGGCGCTCTGTCTGTCGCCCCGTCGCTGCGTCGATGCTTTAGAAGGTACAATGTGACGCTACGTACGAATCAAGTACTTCGAAGCGTGCTCGTTGGGGTTGATTGCCAAGATCGACAGAGCGAAACACCCAACCGACAACGCAGAGTCCGAGGCGACTGCTAGGGACAAACCATCCGCGGTCAGACAGGATCACCATCACCTCATCCGGTTTAGAGACATTTCAGTAATAGGGCGTCGCAACGGGTGCGCTCAACTCTTTCCCAGCTGGTCCTCCAGCGCGGCGAGGGCGAGATCGAGGTATCGCATGAGGCTCGCATCCCAGCCGGCGAGATTGTGTGGTTCGGTCAATCGTGTCAGCACCTTGAGTATCATCGAGACAGTTGAATCAACCCCTGCGATCTCAGTCAGCAGCGAACGGGCCTGACGCGCGATTGCATTTGCCCGCTCGCAGCACGGAGGCTCACCCTGGTCCATGCAGCTTCGCAGCTCGTCCCGAATCTTTCGCCACCGATCTTCGCGGCTAGCGTTAGAGGCGCACGTGCAGATGGCAGAGGGGGTACGCTCCTCAATCCGCGACATGGCATCTAGGGTCGCCGGCAGCTCGTCGACACTGACTTCTGTCTCACCTTGCGTCGTCATAGTGCGCAATCGATCCCGCAATAATGTCGCCCGCGCGACTTGAAGCTCAATCCGCTCCAGATGGTTTCGCAACAGGTCCGTGAGAGATGTCCGCCCCTCGATCGCCTTGCGGATCTCAGGAAGCGAGAAGCCGAGCTCACGTAGAGCACGAATCTGGGAGACGCGTTGTAGGCTTTCCCGATCGTACATGCGGTGACCGCCACAGGTACGTTCCGACACCGTCAATAACCCGGTATGCTCGTAATGATGCAGAGTGCGTACGGTTACACCGGTCGCCTCTGCAAGTTCTCCAATGCGCCATCGGCGCCGTCGTGGTATCGCGTTTGTCATGATCCTCAATTTGCAAGCCTACAACCTGACGTCACGTGAGAATCAAGTTATTTCAATGATCTAGATGATGCGTCTCTTGCTGCAGGCCCCAGTAGGTTAGAGTGCATGCCGGTGCTCAAGCGGCCGAGACAAGTGCAAGCATCAAGTGCGCGAGCGACGCCAATTCGTCCCTCGCCGCGCGTTGCATCACCAGTCTGGCGATCGCCACGCGATTCTCGCTGGTTCGCATGCATGACGGTAAAGACGCGATCGCTTGATCGAACAGCCTTCCCAAGCTCGCGAGATCATCCGGATCGTAGACTCCGCTCGGCGTTTCCAACAGAAACCTCCTTTGGTGATTGCACTCGCGCCGCACGTGACGAAGCCGTTTGGCTGTGGTGGGGCAAAAAGGAGACGGAGCGGCGACGTGCGTGAAAGAATGTGACAGGTGCGTCCACGTGATGCCGTTGTGCAACATGGCGTTTGCTTCCTCTGCCCGACAGTGCGCTAACCCAAAGTGTGCAATGTCTCCTGATCCTGCAGCAGCGGTGGCTATTCTGCGGCCTGATCATCAGGAAAGCGAAAGCATGTGCGTGACAGCCCGCTGAGACACGGCCTCCCGAAACGGCGAACCCAGACACAGCACTGATCTCATCGGATGGCTCTCTTTCAGTCGCAATCCTTGCCGTGACGTCTATCACCTCGGCGCGCGGTGCGGTTGATTGGGTTGATCATCGCGATCAGTCGCACCACCAGTCGTGGCGCGGTGGCGGGCTTGGCGCCTAACAGCTTTTTCGATCGTCCGCTAGTCCTGTTGTGGCACTGTGGGCTCAAAGGCGTTGCTCGCGTGATCGCTGCCCAGGTTTTGAGTGCCGGAAGATGACGGCTGCTCTTCAACGGCGCAGGTCTGTCAATCGGCGTTCGACTGGGACCCCCTATCGGCATCCAAAAGGGACCCCTTTGATCGGCGTGCTCTGCTGGTAGC
>NZ_JBVVPP010000075.1:0-27664 GCF_055811315.1 Bradyrhizobium sp. MI1.4
AGGCCGGATACATTGATGCAAGACCGCATCTGCCAGGTTGACGAAACCTCTTGCAACGCGCGGCCGGACCATACATTGGGTCAATCGCGTCGGTTTAGTCCTCCCGCGATGACTTCCGTTAGCCCCGATGAGCAGACATCTTCGGCGTCCATCGCAGGGTCCAAACGGGCCACAAGGGGCTGTAGTCCACTCGGGTGCGCGGATCCGGCAATCTCCGGTCATCAGTATGCAGCGTGATGATATCGAGCAGCCTATGTCGGAGATTTAGTTCGCACTCAGCGACGAGTGCGCGATGTTCCGTGGCTAACTGACGACTTTGAGCGATGGTTTCGTTGGCTCGCTCGAGCAGGCGACGTGTCTCGGCGCCGAATTCTTCGGCCATTCTGCGCTCCTAACATACAAGGCGGGAGCGCGGAATTCTCTCAGCCACCGACGCCTACAGTCAGACCCTCGGCCGGCGATGCGTATCAACGTGCGGCGCCGCCTATCGTTGCTGGGGGTTCCCTGGGGCTCGTCCACTCCCCCCCAAGGAGGAGTGAAGGCGCGGTAAGCCAGCCCTTGGAGAGGTTTTAGGAGGAAGCCCACCATCCGTCGGGGAATGGCTCCAGCAAGGTCCAATCGACTTGGTTGTCGTTGTCAGGGGGGCTGATAGCTCCTGCATTCCCGCTTGGTGGCGCGTGGCGACGGAGGCGAACAGACAAAGCGCCCCGTTCACGACGCCGAACGCGGCGCGACGGAGGATGTGTCAAGCGTAATGGAGGCACACCGCGGGCGCTCCGCTCTGCGTCTTCGACTAGACCTCGAAGAAATTCCAACTCTGAGAGCTGAGAAGCGAGTTCGCTAAGTCGTTCGTAAAGGATTGCGCGAGAGCCTCGCATAAATGTCCTCCCCGCCACAAAAAATCACTATTCAGGACAGCATCAGAGCAAATGAGAAGACTAAATCAGCGACCGCGCTCGGCTTCATTAAAGCATGTGAATCCCGTCTGCGAACCCGAGTAGTTCCGGAAATTCAGAACCCCACTGTCTCCACTCAGGTAGGGGCTGCCGTCTGCTCAAAATGAATTTCTTGACTGCTTGAATCGTGCGAGCAAGCTGTCGCCGCCGCGCGACCTACGCGGCGGGGTGACTAGCACAACGAAGAGCAGGTTCAGCAGCAGCCAGAGCCGACCGCGATGAAAATGTACTTCATAACTCCTCAGAGGTACCCTCGGCGCGCCTGCGCCCGACTCGCGGTCGCATCCGACGTGAGGGATGTCGACTGGAGTAGCCTACGGCAGGTCGCCGATGGGCCGAGACCCGCCATCAGCTCTTGGCAATCAATAGCGTTCAACGCGGATCTCTCCTGATACCTTCTAGCTCACCCCACGGACGTCCCTCGCCATTGCACGATGAGTTCACCGCTACGCTAATGACGGGCGTAATGTGCTTAATCAATCCAAGCTCGCGAAGAACTTTGGACCAAAAGTAATCGAGTACTGTCCAGAATACGGGCTGTTGGACGTACACCGTGCCGCGAAAGACAACGAACGAGCGATCTGTACCTGCAGCAAGATGCCGAATGAGATCCCGGTTCGAGCCATCGGGAATAAGTGTCGCGATCTGCAGATGGCACGAGGCTCTGCTCGCCCGGATAATCGGCGTGTAATTCACGACCTCGTCGGTCACGACGACGTTGAAGTGGTTGCGTTCAAAGAATTTGATAAGGTCGTCCTTTAAATAGTTTTGAGTTTCGGGCTGGCTTGCGATCTTCCATCCAATCGTCAACAAAAGCACGGCAGCAATAGACCACCTAAATGCGCTGGAATAGTTCACGCCGCACCCCAAAAACACTGAAGCCGACTATCAGGCCGAGTATGATTGTGTTGCCGACCGTGTCTCCCCACGGTCCATGGACGGCGGCGTAATGCCATTGGCTCAAACCCATCAAACTTATCCGCGTGACGTTCACAGCTATTACTGAAACGCAGGCCAAAAGGCACCACGACACGTCGTAAACGGATTTCTTGGAGCCCGCTAATTGGCTCAGGGTAACCCAACACAGTACTGCAAGAGACACGTTCGCAAGCGAAGAACAAGCTGGCCAGATTACAAGAACTCCGGATCCGTCAGCAAATTCCACAATGTCTCCGGTCCGATGCGTCCCCAGTATCCAACCAACGAGTGACGCGTCGATCTGCAATATTAGGTTTGCAAAAAACTGAAATAGCAATCGGCTCCAAAGCATGGGCACGGTGGTAGCCAGTAATATGAAAGCGCCCCGTCGAGATGAGGCGACATCGGCGGAGATAATGATGTAGAGACTAAGAGCGGTTATTGCGAGCCAGCTTAGGGCTCCGATCGGAAGAATGACCAGAAAGAGAAAACCTGCCCCCAGGGCCAGCTCTGACGGACGCACTCCAAACGTTCGGTCTCGAAGAACAAGAGATACCCCGGCGGCACACGAGATCCACACAATTATGCTAATCCCGAAGGTATTGAAAAGCGCCTCCGCCCATCCAAGCCGGTTAACTGATTGGATGATGCGTGATGCGAGGCCACTTACACAACCGAGAGCGAATAGTCCCGCAAAGAATTCTCCACGTGACAATTGCCTCGATATTCGCAATGTACCACGTGCAATCCACTCGTTTGAATATGCGACCACAAGCCAGCGCCTCGCCTTGTTTTCAGCCGCCGAGTATATGCCAAACCACCATCGAGTCTTGCTTGAGAACCAAAATCCCTTGAACTCTGGCGTAGATGAAAGCGGACACAACGATTTCGTCCGGCTAGTATCAGCGGAGATTGCGATCAACTAACTGCAACGCCTCGCGTGCGCGGCGTACTCATTACAACAGGCTAGCAATCGCTCTCTTCGGGATTGGCGTGCAGCCCGTTGCGACCGCTTGAACTACCCACCGAAACATCAGGTAAGACAGGCTGCCCCGGGAAGGCGAGCTACCAATGTCAGCCAACTTTACGACGGCGTTTAACCAACCAGTAGACACCGTAGCCAATGGCAAGAATCGGAAGGCCGGCGCCAGCAATCGGACCGGGGGCTCCTCTCACTTGGCCGGGCGCGTTTTCGCAATTTCCATTGCCGTTGCAGGCTAGGGCGGGCGGCGCAGAAATTATTAGAGTGAAGGCCAGAGCTAATGCAGACAAAACTCCCGAGGCGATCTTCATCGTTCTGCTCCACATTTTTAAAGGGGCCAGATCTTGTTTCGCGGATTTATTGAGCTTTAATTTGCGTTTAATGATAGTTAATGCCTACCAGAACGTCAATAGCTGGAAAAACCCCCGAGTGGCAGTCATGCTGACCTTTAAGCGGCTCCTGCAGGATATCGCCTTTAACAAGATGTCGATTGGAATCGCGCATGCGCATCGTTTCCCCCTGCTGAATGAGAAGCATGCGCTCCGCGAACTGCTCGTCTATCTCGACGTCGATTGCGTTTTCGACGTGGGCGCAAACGAGGGGCAATATGCCGAGTTGCTGAGATCTATCGGTTACGACGGCCAGATTGTTTCGTTTGAACCTGTCCCGCGACTCGCAAAGGCGCTGCGCGCAAAAGCTGTCTACGACGCGAGTTGGTATGTTGAGAGCGTTGCATTGGATTCAACGCGACGGCATGTCGAATTTAATGTGGCATCGTCCCATTCACTATCGTCTCTGCATACGCCGCTGTCGGGTGGCGTGTTTGAGCGGGATATAGCCGCGTCAGAAAGAATCGGCATCGACACAGCCACGCTCGATGATTACTTTCGCAAATATCAGAAAACGCTTGGGTTCAAGCGTGCCTTCCTGAAAATGGATACTCAAGGGCATGACCTCTCCGTTGCCGCGGGAGCCGGCGAGATGCTCTCAGAATTCTATGGCCTCCAATCCGAAGTGGCAATCGCTCCGTTGTACCAAGACCAGCCGAGCCTGAGAGAAGCCGTAACATTTTACGAAGAACGAGGCTTTGCCATAAATGCAGTCCTTCCCACGCACTACGCCTTTCCCACGCTGATCGAGGTCGATTTCCTATTCATAAACAGGCGTCGCATCCACACTGGCCCAACAACGAGCTATCGACGGCAGCGCCGTAAATCCGCTGAGGTATGGCCAGGCGCGAACGAAAGCTAACAAGGTGGTATAGAAGCCCAGTCGTTTTGGCGGTGTTCAGCGGTGGTCCTTCCGCACGATAGATCTAAGCCATTCAACTGCAGGCCGCACCAGCTGCCATTCTCGCCACCCAAGAACCTTCTTGCAGGCGAGAAACCACCAACGACGCGATCTTTGAACGCTCGGATCAATACTCAGGGCAAGTTTAGACAGGCGTGCTGAGCTCTCCATCGCGCCTTCATTGAAGGCAGCGCTTGCGCAGCCGATCGCTTCAAGTGCCAACATGTGGTTCATCCGGATACGAAGATCAGCAGCGTTGGTGAACCTCGCGGCGCTACTATCCAGGAAATGTTCTATCGCTGCCTTGCGTTGGAGCAGGTCTTGCTCCCGCGAAGGCTCACTTGACATATTGGCCGAGTGCGCTCGATACACGGCTTGGTCAGCGGCAATGACCCCGACATCGCCGTGTGCGGCCAGCCGTAACCACATTTCCATATCAGAGGCGTAGGGTAAATCAGCCAAATACCCGCCGCGTTTCTGCAGGCATGTGCGAACCACGACGGTTGGTGACAGCACAATGTTTTTCGCGCCGCTAAGTGCAATGAAATCAAGTCCGGACAAAACACGGGTTCTCGATCCCACGCCTGTTCGACGCCGCGAACGCTCCCCGCGTTGATCAAGAACAACCGCGCCGCCGAAGGTGAAAGCGACGGACGGATGATCGTCCATCAGCTCGACTGATCTCGAAAGGGCACCGGGCAACAGGTAATCGTCCGCAGACAGCAGAAGCATGTAGTCGGCTCTCGCCCAGGCGATGCCTTCATTGGCGGTAGCAATCAGCCCTTGATTCGAGGTGTGCCGGCAATAACTGACGCGGGGATCGGAGCAGACTAACCCTTCCGCAACTTCCGCTGTATTGTCCGGCGACGCATCATCGATAATAAGCACGCGCAGTTCGGGGCCGGATTGCGTCAAAACGCTCTCGACGCACTCTCGCAGGAAGCGCCCATACCGGAAGCAGGGAACGACCACGTCTACCGAACTCATTTCGCAAACAGACCGTCACAAAGAGGGCTGAGCCCGCCTGTCTGAGAAAATCAAATCCAATTAAAAGGTTCCTGGCCGGCTGCTGCAACAGGCAGCCGGTCAACTCCCTTCAAGGCAGCTGCTACAGCAACCCTTTCCATTCTCCTGAACTGGCGGACACGGAACGGTACCAAAGGAACAGAACGCGCAGCGGTTGCCGAGGAGCGGCTTAACGCGCTGGCCAGCCCCAAGATTCCCGCGGAAGGCGCCTTACGCGACTACATCGCAAGCTGGTTAGTTGATGAACCGGTGTATTTGCTCCACGCGCAACGAACAAAAGCCGGCGCACGTCAGCCCAGAGGACTTGGCCACTTGCCTTCTAGGTCAGCAAGAGGCCATGCGGCGCGAATATGAAATCCTGAGGCCTGAGTGCTTCCTCGCTGTGTACGAGCACGTCGTTGCCTGCGCTGAACGTGATCGTGCTTTCGTGTGCTGTCGGGTCAAATGCCGAGATCGTAAGTTCGCTGAGGTCCTCAATACCAAGCGCAGCGACATCGATGTAGTCGGTTCCTAAATTCGAAAGACCCTGGCCAAGATCCGCGACTTTGTCGTGGCCGTTATTGACGTTGAACACGAAGGTGTCGTTGCCTCCTTTCGCGAGCCCAAGCATCACCTGAGCGTCGCCCCACATGTCATCTTTTCCGGTGCCGCTGATCAACTGGTCGTTCCCTCCACGCGCGTTGTCAGACATGGTCTGCGCATCCCCGACAAGCATGGTATCGTATGTTCCGGCAGGAACCGGGCTTGGAACATTGCCTCCGGTCAGACTGTCGTCGCCGCCCTGAACGTCGCCGGACATGGTCAGCGCATCGCCGTAAGCTCTGCTCAAGCCGGATGCGATGCCGCCGCGTTGCAATGCGCTGCCGCCGATCTAGGAATTCTCGGCAGGCCGTTACTGCCGTTAGCCTACAGGTTCAGTGCGTGGTGGGGAAACGAGAGTTCGCGCAAAGCTGGGCACACGCAAGCCATGGCGTGGCTGCAGTCAGGCTTCGCGGCTAGGGTTTCCCTGAAACAGCGAGCAGTGGAATTTTATCGAAGTTGAAGGCTTTCACGGCCACCCACCTTATGAGCAGCACCTTTAGGCCCTGGGTCTCTCCCACACGCTGCAAGTGCGAACGCGGCGCTCATTGCGGCTACTTGCCAACCTCCAACGATCAAGATGATTAAACTTCTCGGCTGACAGCCGCGCAAGAGGCGTTAGAGGTCCTTGCCGATCGCATCTTGGAGCAATGCCCCTCCACCGTGATTGCCGCTCCATGAGGTGGCTCATTGGCATCCTGGCGGCGTTCCTGATCTGCCTCTTCATCTACGCCGGGTCAGCCTTCGTTTCGGTCTTGGGCGTGGTTTCGGCCGTGCGAAGCGCAGACGCCGCTCAGGTGATCGTCCGGACGAATCTGCCGCGGGTCCGCCATTCAATCGTCGATCAGATTGTGTCAGCCTACCTTGATCGAATTGGGCAAAGGCGGCCGGTGCGCCCGTTCGAACGGATGCCAATCAAGGCATTCGGTGCGACATGCCGACGATCTCGCGGTCAAGCTCATGACACCAGAAAACTTGTCCGTCCTGTTAAGCAGTGGCAACATCCGGAACGCAGCAGAAAACATCGCGTTTGGGACGATGTCGTCGTTGGCCGAGCTCGGCGTTTCGAACATCTTTGTTCTCGCCGGACGGATAACACTGGTGAAGCCGGTCGAGTTTGCGGTGAGGCTCGGAGAAAGTCAGGACACCGGAGCGTTAGCATGCATTATGAAACGACGACCTGGAAGCTGTCCGGCATCACGTTGCCGCCAAAGGTCTTGTCCAGCATGGCGGACCGGCTACCGACGCGCTGAGCCCACCACGTTCAGAAGAAGCGAGGTTCGCGCTCTACTTTGCGCCACGTCCGACAACCAGCCATTGCTGGTGTGCGGGGGAGGCCTTGATGCCGGAGACGAGTTCGTCTCCTGGCAGATGAAACGCTCGCCTCGGACTTTCGAGCTCAAGCCAAGTAGTCCTCCGGCGGCGCCTTCCTTCAGCCCAGAATGATAGTTTCAACTCTCAGGCAGGCATGCACCTGTAGCGTAGGCGGCGGGCAGGTTTGCAATTGCCGGCAGGGACGCGAGAAACTCCATTGGACGCTGACATCTGTTGCACATGAGGGTTGGTGCCTTGTCCGTGCCACCGCCCTTGCGCCATGGCTGGTCCGCCAAAAAGTAAGAACGGTGATTCCAATGGCCGGCGTTTACACCTCCGGACGACTACCGGGCGGCTGTATCGAAAATAGGCCCCACCAGCGTGAGCCGCTATTGCTCCTGAACCGAGACTCAGTTCTGATTTCGATCATTGCGGCCAAATTGCTCGCGGAGGGCCGCCGGCGGGCCAGACGTCCTCTACCCTTCCTTGCAACGACAGTTTTTTATTAGCTCCGCCATTCTTCTATTCCGAAAGCTGATTACAATGGGCTGGTGACGGTCGCTTCGTTGACCTCGATGCTGCGAACGTAGCCGGTAAAATCTCCGTCACGAAAATGAAGTCGCGACAGTCGGGCCCGTCGGCCCACTGCGCGCGGTCGTAGTTTCCGCAAGTTGGCGAACGCGCGCGGCCGGGGCGATTGCGGTCCATGCATCCCGATATGTCAGACCAGGCCGGCCGGATCGGGCAATCAATGCGTGCTGAGGGTCGGCAACATCAAAATTGAAATCGCCACACAGCAGGCTCGACGCAGCGACGGCCTGACTTCCATACGGCTCATCGTGCCGGAAGCCGGCCTGCCTCGGACTCATTGACGCGTCCTCCTGCAAATCCAGCAGGCGAGCGATCTGCGCCTCGCGCTGGCCGGCCGAATGGAACTCGAGATGCGTGTTGACGACGCGGACCGCGCCAAACGAGGCCTGAACCGTCACCTCCAGGGCGTGACGGCGCATGCTGCGCACCGTGCCTACACTCGGCCATGGCAGCAGGTGATTGGCAATCTGCAGCACGGGCACCGGGACAGCGTCATATTGCCGAAGTGATGGAGGTTGCCATCACGGTCGACAGTTTCGATAGCAGGTCGGAATATTACGGAGTAGCCGGGCAACAGGGCTGCCAGCTGTGCGCTCTGATCCGCTCCATCACCAAATCTCGAGAAATTCGCGCTCACCTCCTGGAAGCAGAACACGTCGGCATCGAGCGTCTGTCGGGCGACGGCAACGATCCTCGCCAGATCGGTCACGCCGTCGCGGCCTTTTCCGGCAATGTTCCAGGTGAGAAGTCTCGAAATACTGTAGTGTCTTCAAAGGCCGTTCTGACATTTTCGGCGTTTTTGGCCATTGAGATCACTACGGAATTTCCCTTTGCCAGAATGGCGGTTGCCCCCCGGGCTGCGGTCAAAACCGGTTTGCGCCTCTATAGAAATCCGTAGAAGCAATGGTGGTAGCGCCTGTATCAGCAACACGGTGCTTCCGCCCAACACGCTGGCACCCACGACGAGCAGGGAGAGGACCCGCTCCCGGGAAGGCTTGTTGCGCGCCCGCCACACGCGGGGCCAGTCGCTAGGATGGTGGGCGCACCAGGGCTCGAACCTGGGACCCGCTGATTAAGAGTTTAGCCACGAGTTAAGAACGTTCAATGATTAGGCGGTCGCCGCCTGAGCATATTCGGCCAAAAATTGGCATCCGTCGCACAGGCATAGAGCGTCCGCTCCGATGACACTCTTTCCGGACGAGCGATAGGCTTGGCCGACATCAACTGCAATGCCCGCGAGCCTGCCGGTCTCCAGTTGGAGCCAATCGCAGGATCTAGCGGGATCGTGCGTGGCGGTGCCCTCGCACACGCACGACTCCACAAAGGGAACCATATCTCCGGTGACCGGTTGGACCCCTGTTGAGTTGTGCGGCCAGTTGGGCACCAGCGGCCTCGTCCCAGCACCGGCCATCCGTCGGGGACGAATCCCGTGATGGATCACGCGACCAGAGTTGAGAATCGATTGTTAGCAGCATTGCCGCCGGCGGATTTTGCCTTGCTTGCACCTCATCTGCGGAAAGTCGTGCTCGAGCGCGACGCAGTGCTGGTCCGATCGGGCGACCGGATCAATCACCTTCTCTTCCCCTGCAGTGGCGCGATTGCGTTTATTGTGGACTTGCCGAACGGGCAGACCGTCGCCGCGGGGCTGGTCGGCCGTGAGGGTGCCATCGGTCTGACGTCGGCGCTTGGCGCATCCCGCTCCCCCCTGACGGCGGTGGTCCGCGTCCCAGGGGCCGTGCTGCAAATCCCGGCGGCGCAATTTCTGCCGGCGCTGGGTCGGAGCCCCGCGATCGCATCCATGGTGCAGATCTTCACGAGATCGCTGCTGACGCAATTTCAGCACGTCGCGGCCTGCAATGCACTGCACTCCGTCGAAGCTCGGATGGCCTGCTGGCTGCTTCAAATTCACGACCGGGCGAATGGCAGCAATCTCCTCCCTTTGACCCAGGAGACTATGTCGGAGCTACTGGGCGTCCGACGCACCACGGTCACGCATGTTGTGAGGGCGTTGCGCGTGTCAAGAGCGTTGAAATCCAACCGCCGCGGTCAGCTCGAGATTGACCGGCCGCGGCTCGAAGCCGTGGCATGCGAGTGCTACAAGGTGATGAGCCGCAGGATCGATCGGATAATCTCGCGTGGCGGAGTAGGACTTATTCAAGCGGCGCCTACACGAGACGCCTACCAGCCGCCCGGCAACCGACTATCCAGGGCAGGCTCGTAGACCCAGGCCTCTCGCGCGAACCACTCGTGTGTATCCGCGCAGACCCGACAATAGGTGCGCGAGAAGAATACCGCGCTGCAGCGAAACCTTTCGCGATCAGTCTCGATACCCGTCGAAATAGCGTCGCCCGTTTCCGGGCACTTGATCATTACCACACCCATCTTGATTTCCTGCAATCTGTTGCGGACCCTGAGCACGTTGGCCCGCCATCGACTGGACCGAGCGTCCCCCCGTTGCGGAGACGCCTGTCCAGTCGATCCGCGCGGCCGGTAGCCTCGGTTCAGACCGTCTTGTGCAGCACTCTGTTGAAGCTGGTCTTGATGGGCTCGGTCGTCTCGATCGCAACTTTCTGCGCGAGCTCCCAAAGCTCCCGATTCTGTGCGGAGATGACTTCGAAAGCCTCGCGGCTTCGGGCGGTCGAAAGATGCACGATATCCAGCAGCGACCTGGTCTCAGCGAGGCGGGATAAAAACTCCAGGGTGGCGCTGGTATTGTCTTTGGAAATCTCGATGACCTTGGCGCCGTAATCGACGGCCCCTCTGGCGTTCATAGAGCAGGCTTCACGGAGAATGTCGCTGATCTCCTCGGAAGTCGCTTTCATGCTCGCGATATTGTTCTTGGTCTGTGCGGCGCCCTGCTCGGCGAAGCCACGGAGGAGTTCCTGGAAATTCAAAAGCGGCAAATCGAATCTTGGTTTTGCACCATTCGTGTTCTCATTCACCGGATCGGCCTGCGTTTCGACTTTCACATTGGCATCATTCACGAGCTTTCATCCTTTCAAGCGAAACTAGTTAATGGATTGAAGACTCCCCGCTCCCGGCACGTACCGCGCCAGAAAACCAGCGCCCCTGTTCTCGGCGTGACCGGAGGCTGCTGCGGATGAACCGCTCGCCCCCTGCCGAAGCCAAATATGATCGATTAAATTCGAAACATCCGTTCGCTTTCGGACTCTCGCTGAAATAATTTGATGGGTTGCGACCAGGCGGAGCTTTAGATCTGCGACGTTGCAGCGACCGCTCGGTTGCACTCTGAGCTTGCTCGTCGTCTGAAATAGCCGGACTGGCGCAGCTCGCGCTGATGGTTCTCTTCTCGATCCACCCGGTCCCTGAGACTCTCAAGTTCTGCGAGTTGAGAGGCAAGCGCTTCGAGACGCTGGCGAAGAACAGCGGCAGGGTTGTCCACTCGAGCGCAGATTTTCATGTGAGGTCTCCTAGCAATATGTCCGCGAGAATTCCGCCAGCTTTGACGTGGGCAAAAAAATATGAAATCAAAGGAAAACGCGACTAATTCGGCATGCTGCGTTGCCGATGACGATGCGGCGGCGCGTTAAAAAAGTACTCATGTGCCCCGGCGCGCGGCACGCTCCATTGGGTCTGGCTGCTTGCAACAACAGCGGATCGAACCGTTGTTAAGGCTCGGAGCGGGTTGCGCTCGAAAGTCGAGAGGCGGCTCGCTCGCACTCGGGCTTGTGCCTCCGCTCGTCGTCTTCTTCATCTGCACAATCGACCCCTCCATATGCGGCCGGATTTCCGGAGTTCCCTCCCGTCGCGAAAGGTCCTTTGCCACCGGTCGCTCCGCCCGATCTGCCGCCCCCGCCGGATGGCTTTCCAGCAGCAGATGAGCCACCACGGCGCCCCCCAGGTCCGCCACTACCTCCAGGTGACCCGCCGCCAGAGGACCCCGAGGCCGCAGAGGACGGACGATCGTTGTCGAAGAATGACTGGTCCCTGTCATCGCCATGCGTTGCTCCGTTCTGTCCGCCTGAACGTGCGATGGCTGTCGAGGTCAGCGAGGTCGACAGCAGCAGCGTCATGACGGGGGGTGTCACGGCCGCGAATCTTCCGCAGGTTTTCAGGAACGCCCGCCGGTCGTCATCTTCATTGCCACCTTGGGTCACGATGCGCTCCCCTTGATTAATTTGCTTTATTGGTATTGTATATTAAATAGAGTTTCAACTAAACTTTGTTTGAAAAATGGAGATTCCGAGGCGTGCGCCGCCGGCAGATTGCCAGCATGGCCTAGGGCTTGCTCGCCCCGGCGCCGGGACCCCAATGTGGAGTGTCAAACTAATATTTAATTGCATATATCTGATTAGCTTGATTAAGGGCAGCGCACGACGGATGATTGCCATGCCACTGCAATTTCACGGGCCCATCGAAAACATGGAGATCTGGAGCGCGAGCGGCGATGGCTTCTCGTTTGTGATAAGCCTGGAGAGCCCTACCGGTCCGGGCTTTCACGGACGCTCCGGGTACCTGGCGAGTTGGCGACCACTCTACGAGAACAATGGCGCGATCAAGATCAGCGGGTCGCCCTTCCGAACATTGGCTGAGGCCGAAGGAGCCTGCCGCAACATGGCCGAGCATCTGCGCGCCGCAACCGATGCTCGCGGCCCAGCATGATGCGATGTCCCGCTAACGCGTGCGTTCCGGAAGGACATTGCTGCGCTTGACGTCCTCGTCGTTTCGAACCGCCGAATCCTGCTGTAGTAGGCCGGAAGAGGCGAGTTCACGTGCGGCCGCATGTTTCCCGTTTTGCGAAATTGCAAATGCCGCGAGAACTGTTCGATTGCTGATATCGAGCTTCTGGAAGATGTGGTGAAGGTGGACTTTGATCGTACCATCGGTAATGCTCAGGAAACGCCCAATCTCCTTGTTCGACAGCCCCTCCGATACAAGTCTCATGATCTGCCGCTCCCGGTCGGTCAGCTGCGTCGGAGCCTTTTCCTCACCGGTGTGAGACTCCCCACGGCCCTCGCCACCTGTGCACGGCGACCGCGATGCCGGTCCCTGGCGTTCCGCAACCTTCCTCAGGGTCGCGACCAGCACCTCCGGCTCAGCATCCCTCGTGAGGACGAGGCAGGCGCGGCCCGCGGCCAGCGTCTGCAACCTTTGATCGCCGGCCTTTTCAGCGAAGAAAATGACCCGGGTACCTTGGCCAGCGGTGTGTGCGATAGCCAGAATGTCCGGTCGACTGATACTGGGCATTGCAATATCGACCAGTGCAATGTCGGGCACCAGAAGTCGGATGGCCCCAATGCAGCTTGCAGTATCGCCGCAGGCGGCCACGATCGCAAAATCGCGCTGCGCCGCAAGGACGCTGCTGATCCCCTGCAAGACGATCGGGTGCCGATCCGCGATGACGACTCTGATGCGGCGCATGCTTCCCCTGTCTATTCCTGATACCCGCGCGGCAGTTTTTATTCCTGCATTGACCTTAAGACGCGCGGGAAGCACAACCAGTCCGTTCTGCCAAAACGCCGGACTGTCAATTCGTCACGGCGCGCATCGGCAACGCATGATGGCCACACCACTGTAACTCGCTTTGAGAATGCGTGCAGCACCGTAGGATTGCGGTCCTCCATGGAAAATCCGAAGCAGCTGATTCATCTACAAACAGCGCCTTCTCAGCTGGCTGTGATCTGCAAAACTCTCCCGCAGATCTGGCGCTCCAGTATGTGGCTGCCTTGTCAGGATTGGTTAACCGCCATCAGCTCATCACCGACCCACTTATTACGAACGATATATAGTCACATTCACGATTCAAATCTAACATTCGACAAACTTGACCGGAGCGAGGCAGTTAAAAGCCTCGACCCATCACACGAAAAGGAGGCGAAAAAAGTAATACTATTCATCCAACATCAATATGAGAGTGGAAATTTTCCAACCATTACAGACGTCTCGAACGATAATGGCTCTGCTTCGGCAGTAGCACCGATGAAAACTTGGTCAGCAAAGTTCGGGCGACATTTTCGCTAACCCGGCAAACTTCAATCTGCGGTCACGGGTCATCGCTGGTAATGAGTAGGTGGTCATATGTATTCTTCGGCTGTTTTGCGGCAAATGCATGAGTCTCTGATCGTTCAATTCACCGAATTGCAGAATTTACGTAGTCGCGTGTCGATGGCCGAGCAGCGCTTGCTCGGCCCGGTGCGAAGGGTCCGCCGGCGGAGACCGGCTGGGAGGCGACCGGCCGGTCGAAGGCACAGGCCCGGCTGGTAGCGTCAAGAAGTACCGCACTGCACACTAGAGTTCTGTGCGCGGGCCGATCAGGCTTGCCCGACGGGGCTTCGACTGATAAGCCCCCCTCCTATTTCAAATCGGAAGTAGTGGGGACGGCTTCCATGGGGAACGACGAGTGGGCATCCGCGACCACGGCTGAGCTGTGGCGGCTTTACGATGAAGTGACGACTGTTCTTAGTCGGAGAATGATCGCGGAAAAAGCCAAGCTCGAAGAGCGGCTTCGCAGGATCGAGGGAACTTCCGGGGCCCCCAACGGGGAACGTGCGCGCCGCCCCTACCCGCCAGTGCTGCCGAAGTATCAAAATCCGAAAAACCCGTCCGAAACCTGGTCCGGTCGTGGCAAGCAACCCCGCTGGCTGAAGGCGCAGCTCCGAGCCGGCAAGAAGCTGAACGATTTGTTGATTAACCGCTCATCCAGCCAAAAGCGCCGCCGCACCGGTTGAGCACGGCGTGGCCCCGACACACCGCAACGGCGCGGCCGTCCATGGACCGCAAAATCTAGCGATCGCGGTCCTCTTTATTGCTAGGACTGCCGTCACCGTCGCCGTTGCCGTAGCCATTATTGCCATGCACAATACGGCCGCCTGAACTTGGCGGTTGAAGTCAGAGAGGTGGACAGCAACAGCGTCATGGCAGAAGGGGTGACAGCGGCAAATTTTCCGCAGCTCTTCAAGAACTCACGACGATCTTCGCCGTTGGTATCCTGGTGGGTCATCAGTGTCCTCCAATCGTCGTTGAGATAAAAATAGGCCAGAATGGACATGCGGCAAGTTAAATTTGTTAATTCAACGATTTAAAATGACGACCGCCGTCACAGCATAGCCCTCAAACGGCGACCCGGTCGCACAGTCCATTACGAGCATTGAGGTTGCACTACCGCGCCGTCTCAGCCAGAGCGCGGTCACGGCCCGTCATTGACATTAAATTCGCAATATTATAAACATAAATGCATCAATTAACTCGTAAACAACTTTCGCTATAAAACCTTTTCGGCGCACAACGAGCTCACGGCAGCTCGACCACATAGGCGGCGCACAAAGCATCGCTCTTGCCAAGTGGTAAAAACGAAAGTCAATTCATGACCGGAACCGAGACCGGAGCAACATTCAGGCAATTGCGGCCTGGCTTCGACACGGCCTTGCGACCAGGATTCTCACTCCCGCGTCTAGGAGCCTTGATGAGCCGAGCGCTAACAGCAACGCTCTTAGACCTGTCGGAACTAACGGTCCTCACCGAGGCTGCGACCGGCGCGTATGCCGTGACGGCCGTCCTCGCAGCGATGGCCGGAGCCAGGCACGTCTATGCCTTCACGAAACCTACGCGGCACGGAACACCAGCTGACGCAAGGCAACAGACTCTGGAGCTTGCAGATTCGGTCGGTGTGGCCGATCGCATCGACGTCCTGGAGCAGATCACCCCGGATATCCTCCATCAAACGGATATTGTAACTAACAGCGGCCATCTTCGGCCTCTTACCGCGGCGCTCATTGATGAGTTACCAAGGGAGGCCGTCATCGCCCTGATGTTTGAGGCTTGGGAATTTCGCCCCAAGGACCTCGACATGGAAGCATGCTTACGGCGCGGAATTCCGATTGTCGGCGTGAACGAACGCCACCCGTCAGTCGATGTCTTCTCGTTTCTCGGTCCACTGTGCGTGAAGCAACTCCACGATTGCGGTTTACCCGTGTACAGGAATCGCATTGGTGTGCTGTGTGACAATGACTTTGTTGGCTCGCTCCGCGCCGGTCTCACGAGCTCTGGAGCGAGCGTGGACACCTTTGACAACGTCCAAGCTGTGTATCGCGACGAGTGGGACGCAATCATCGTCGCGCTGCGACCGGCGGCTCAGCCTCGTATCGGTTCGCCGGAAGCAACGCACCTCGCTGCTTGCGCGCCCGCCGGTGGCGTTATCGTGCAGTTCTGGGGCGATATGGATCGAACTGTATTGTCAGCAAATGGATTGGCCGTTTGGCCAACAGCGCCTCCGGCATTGGGGCACATGGGCATTCTCCTGTCGGAGATTGGCCCTGAACCGATCGTGAGACTGCAGGCAGGCGGCCTCCGCGCTGCTGAGTGGGTTCGGCGCAGTAGAACCGTTTCGTCTGACGGATTCGCGCAACTCGTTACTCGGCCCCTCGTCGAGCTTTCGCCAATTCACACTAGGTCCTAGCCTCGATGAGCTCGATGAGTGTGCGCGTCGCGGAGGCGAGAAACACTATGCGACGCATGTCGAACGCGACCGCGGGCGCAGGCGACGATACGGGAAGATACTGCCGCTCCCTGAAGCAAGCGATCGCGTCGTCGAGCCGCCCCACTTCGTAAGCAAGATGGTAGAATTTCCCGCCGCGCTTAAGGATACCCTCCACCGGCGATTGTGCGCCGGCCGGCTCAATGAGTTCCAAGCGCGGACCGCCGCCTGACACGAACTGGATCCGAACTTGCTGGATCGGGTCCTCGAATATCGGTCCTTCAGGCCTGTAGCCAGCTATCGCGAGTTCCGGCAACTCCGCCGCGATCTTTCGGCACGCCATTCCCAAATGATGAAAATGCAAGTCCATCTGCTATTCCTTCTTCTCTTGCTAGCGCAAGGAGACGGGTGCGTCCGGAAGCGCGATGCGCTGCTTCCGTTGCTCTGGCCAGTTGCTGGGGGCAGTTAACCTTCCCGCGCATCAAGGAGCAGCGCCGACCAGGCCTGCTTCAACCGCGGATAATCTTCGCGCGACATCCGAAACGTAATCACGTCGTCGCCGTTCCACCAAGCCTTCGGCGAAATCTTTTCGATTTGGAAGCCAAGGCGAATATGGAAGTTCTTCGCAGGCCCGTTCTTGCTTTGCACGTTGGCTACGACGACCGAAAGCCCTAGCTGCGCGAACGCGAAGTCTAAAAGCAGATCGAATATCTCGGCCAGAAAGAGGCGCGCACCCGGATCGACGATCAACCGCGCCACCTCGCCGCGTTTCGCCGCGAAATCCAGGTTCGCAAGGGCGATGCTGGCAGCCGGTTTTCTCGAGCGCTTGAACTCCGCAATGAAATAGTAGTCGTGCGCCCTCGCCTGGTAACTTCGGAAAAACTCTTCCTGCTGGGTCAAGGTCAGCTTTTCGCGGGTCATGAACTTGCCGAGAACGGGATCGTTCCGCCAAGCGATGATTTGCGCGGAGTCCTCCAGCCGGACCTCTCGAAGGACCAGGTTGTTTCCCTCAGGAAGCCGTTTGAGATTCTCAGTCTTGGCGGCAAGCGTGCCCGAGCTCGGCGGCTCTGATCCCATATGCGCCGTCATCTATTTATTTCACCTTAATTTAATGCCCCTAAATATATTTAATTTGACCTGAACATTATCATTATTTAATGTGACTGACAATCAAACGATGCTTCTTTTCTGGGTGGAGGCTCGCTATTCTCGCCGCTGTCCCCGTTTTGCCGGTCCGGCATGTAAATGATGCCGAACTCAAGTCCTTAGCGCTGTCCGGCGACGCCGCGTTCTGGGGGCGTCTCGCCGCCCGCTCGCGGGAGGCCGCGAGTTTTTCCGAACTGTTCTTTCTGTCGACGCTTCGAAAAAAGGCGAAGCTACATGCGACCGAAAGTGGTCAGCCAAGACTCCGACTCGCCTTGATCGGCGGCTACAACCTGTATCCGTTGCACGAACTGGTTGAACACCTCCTGGCCATTCGTGGAATCGAGTGCGAACGCTTCCTCGGCGAGTACGATAATTTCGTCTCGGAAATCCTCGACGGCTCGAGTCCGCTGTACGCCTTCAAGCCGGATCTCGCCTTCATTCTGCCGAACGCGAGCCATTGCCGGTTTTCGGGCTCGCTCCTCGATGCCGTGACACATCAGCGCGAAGTTGCAGTAGGCGCCGCGGAGCAGCTCCTCAACCTCGCGCGGACTTTCATCGAACGCTCAGGTGCGGCGGTGATTCTCGCCAATCTTGCGCTGCCCGCCGACCTCGATCTCGGCTCGTTTCGTTCGCGCACGCTTGGGGCCGATTGGAGTTTCCGCAAGGCGGTGAACCTTGAGCTCGGGCTCCGGGCCCCGGCTGAGGTGCAAATCTGCGACGTCGAGTTCCTCTCGGCACGCCGAGGGATCACGGCTGCGGAGGATGCGCGAGCATGGTACGAATCGAAGCAGCTCGGCTCACCTGATTTTCTGGTGGACGTCGCGCAAGAGCTAAGCCATCTGATCGCCTGCCGTAAGCAAGGCCCGAAGAAGGTGCTGGCGCTCGATCTCGATCAGACGCTATGGGGCGGCGTGATCGCGGAGGACGGTATCGAGGGAATCGAACTTGGGGACTCGTCTCCCCGCGGCGAAGCTTTCAAGGCTTTCCAGAAGTACCTCCTTGCGCTTTCCGAACGCGGCGTCCTGCTTGCGGTGTGCAGCAAGAACGACCATGCGCGCGCGATCGAGGTATTCGAGAAGCATCCCGAGATGGTTCTCCGGCTGGAGCACTTCGCGGCCTTCAAAGCCAATTGGGACCCGAAGTCCGACAACCTGCAGCGGATCGCGGATGAACTCCGCGTTGGCCTGGACAGCTTCGTCTTTGCCGACGACAACCCGGCGGAGATCGAGATCGTGCGCCAGTTTCAGCCCCAGGTCGAAGGCGTGCTCCTAGGGCCGGATCCCGCCGAGTTCATCGGCCGCCTCCAGGCCGGGCGCCATTTCGAGCCACGGAACGTCACCGAGGAGGATCTCGAGCGGACGGCGCAATACGGGCAGGAACGGCGACGTACGGAGCTCGCGGCGAGCGTAACCGACATGCCAGCCTACCTCGCCTCGCTCGAGATGCGAGGCATGATCAAGGAGTTCGACCCGCTCGACCTACCCCGCATTGCCCAGCTGATCGCGCGCAGCAACCAGTTCAACCTGACGACGGTCCGTCGATCCGAAACCGAGATCCAGGGGCTCCTGAAAAGGCCGGACTACCGGTGCTTCACGATGCGGCTCGAGGATCGGTTCGGCGATTCCGGGCTCATCTCTGTGGTCATTGCAAAGATCGAGGGCGGCGTCTTCGTTCTCGATACCTGGCTCATGAGCTGCCGCGTGCTTAAGCGCCAGGTCGAGGACGAGATCATGAACGAGATTTTTCGGCTTGCAGAGGTCGCCGGCTGCGCGAAAGTGCGCGGCATTTATCTTCCGACGGCCAAGAACGGGATCGTCGCCGGGATCTACGAGGAGTTTGGCTTCGTGCGTACGGAAGACTCCGCCGCCCGAAAAGAGTTCGAGCTTGCGGCGGAGAAGTATCAGACGCGTTCGACAAAGATCCGCGTAACCCGGAGGGCTTATGAAGCAGGCTGAGGTACTGGCGAAGTTGCAGGAGGTATTCGACGGTATCTTCCTTGAGAAGATCGTGGCCAAGCCCGAGCTGTCGGCAGCCGACGTCGAGGAGTGGGACTCGCTCATGCAGATCTCGCTCGTCATCGCCGTCGAGCAGAAGTTTCGCGTGCGATTCCGCGTTGGCGAAGTCGAGACGGCCCGGAACCTGGGTGAGCTCGCCGATCTGATCGCGAAACGGATAGAGCCATAGGAGTTCGACATCGCGAGGACGATCGCGCGAGTACGCGGCCCGCTAACCGTTTTTGGTGTCTCTCGCCCAGCTTATGGGCGTGACGCGGCACGCACTGCAAAACCGCCGCCGGCGATTGTTCGTCTGGAAGCGCGGAACCCCTGCGCCGAGATCTTCGCCTCCACTGAAGCGAGCGCGCCTGGGGCGGGCTGCATCAACGGGAGCAGCCGACAGCAGCTGTTCATGATCCGGAGGCTGACTGGGACCACACCTTCTCAAGAGAAATTGACATCCGTGCAAACGCCGCTTGCTTCACAAGGGTATTAAAATATGTCACTAATAAATATAAATTCTTTTTAATTCATTTAACTTGGCGTTCCGTGATTTGATTCGTTGAATTTTCCCTTACTGAGTAGAACCGACTGCGCGGGAGAACAACATGGCGAGCTTGTTCACCACTCAGGCCCCCGTCCTGACCAACAACACGGATGGGCCAGGGGCTGATTACGAGCTGGGGATGCGCTTCACCAGCGACGCTTCCGGCGTGATCCAGGCGATCCGGTACTACAAGGCCTCGAACGAGACCGGCACCCATATTGGCCACATCTGGTCGGCAACGGGCCAGGAGCTGGCGACGGTCACGTTCACCAACGAAGGCGCATCGGGCTGGCAACAGCAGGCGCTCGCCACGCCGCTCACCATCGCGGCCGGTACGACCTACGTGGTCTCGGTCAATATCAACAGTTACTACGTCTCCACCCCTCAGGGTTTCGCCTCGGGCATCAGCAATGGTGGCCTGAACGCCCCAGCGGGTGCCGGCGTCTACGACTTGACAAAAGGCATTTTCCCGACCGCCGTCTATCAGAACGCAAACTACTTCCGCGACGTCGTATTCGCCGCAGGCTCGACAAATCCTAACAATCACCCCGGCGCGGTGGGCGTCAGCGGGACGCCAACGCAGAACCAGATTTTGACCGCGACGGTGAGCGATACGGACGGAGTGCCAGGTACCATCTCCTATCAGTGGCAACAGAGCGCGAACGGCAGCACGTGGACCAACATCAGTGGCGCGACGGCGCGCACGCTGACCCTCGGGCAGGCCCAGGTTGGCAGCTTCATACGCGCCACCGCCAGCTACACGGACCTGCTGGGCAGCAGCGAGGCGCCAGTGAGCACCGCGACCGCCACGGCCGTGGCCAACGTCAACGACGTCGGCGCCGTCACAATCAACGGCACGGCGAGCCAGAACCAGACGCTGACGGCCAGCGTCACGGATCCTGATGGCGTGCCAGCGAGCATCACTTACGTTTGGCAGAGCAGCCCCGACGGCACCACCTGGACGAATCTCGCCGCCACGACCTCGAGCCTCACTCTCGACAGCAGCCTGGTCGGCAAGCGGATCCGGGTGAATACCACCTACACCGACCAGCTCGGCACCAGCGAGAACGTGACCAGCGCGGCCACCGCGACGGTTGCAGCTGCGAGTGCCACCACCACTCTGTTCACCACTCAGTCGCCGTCCATCACCAATGCCACCGACGGGATAGGGGCGGATTATGAGCTGGGTATGCGCTTCACCAGCGACGCTTCCGGCGTGATCCAGGCGATCCGGTACTACAAGGCCTCGAACGAGACCGGCACCCATATTGGCCACATCTGGTCGGCAACGGGCCAGGAGCTGGCGACGGTCACGTTCACCAACGAAGGCGCATCGGGCTGGCAACAGCAGGCGCTCGCCACGCCGCTCACCATCGCGGCCGGTACGACCTACGTGGTCTCGGTCAATATCAACAGTTACTACGTCTCCACCCCTCAGGGTTTCGCCTCGGGCATCAGCAATGGTGGCCTGAACGCCCCAGCGGGTGCCGGCGTCTACGACTTGACAAAAGGCATTTTCCCGACCGCCGTCTATCAGAACGCAAACTACTTCCGCGACGTCGTATTCGCCGCAGGCTCGACAAATCCTAACAATCACCCCGGCGCGGTGGGCGTCAGCGGGACGCCAACGCAGAACCAGATTTTGACCGCGACGGTGAGCGATACGGACGGAGTGCCAGGTACCATCTCCTATCAGTGGCAACAGAGCGCGAACGGCAGCACGTGGACCAACATCAGTGGCGCGACGGCGCGCACGCTGACCCTCGGGCAGGCCCAGGTTGGCAGCTTCATACGCGCCACCGCCAGCTACACGGACCTGCTGGGCAGCAGCGAGGCGCCAGTGAGCACCGCGACCGCCACGGCCGTGGCCAACGTCAACGACGTCGGCGCCGTCACAATCAACGGCACGGCGAGCCAGAACCAGACGCTGACGGCCAGCGTCACGGATCCTGATGGCGTGCCAGCGAGCATCACTTACGTTTGGCAGAGCAGCCCCGACGGCACCACCTGGACGAATCTCGCCGCCACGACCTCGAGCCTCACTCTCGACAGCAGCCTGGTCGGCAAGCGGATCCGGGTGAATACCACCTACACCGACCAGCTCGGCACCAGCGAGAACGTGACCAGCGCGGCCACCGCGACGGTTGCAGCTGCGAGTTCGGGTACCACGCTGTTCACCACCCAGGCACCCGATCTGACCAACAACACCGATGGACCAGGAGCGGATTACGAGCTGGGTATGCGCTTCACCAGCGACACGTCCGGCGTGATCCAGGCGATCCGGTACTACAAGGCCTCGAACGAGACCGGCACCCATGTGGGCCACATCTGGTCGGCCACCGGCCAGGAGCTGGCGAGGGTCACCTTCACCAACGAAGGCGCATCGGGCTGGCAGCAGCAGGCGCTCGCCACCCCGCTCACCATCGCGGCCGGCACGACTTACGTGGTCTCGGTCAACATCAACAGCTACTATGTCTCCACCACCCAAGGCTTCGCGTCCGGCATCAGCAATGGTGGCCTGAACGCTCCCGTCGGCGCCGGCGCCTACGACCCCACTGGCGGCGTCTTCCCGACCAACGTCTATCAGAACGCAAACTACTTCCGCGACGTCGTATTCGCCCAATCCAACGTCATCGCACTACTTAACAGTTCCACAATCTATGTCAGTGAAGCGGCGGGCACGGCCACCATCACTGTTGTACGCTCTGGCGACCTCCAGTCTCAAACGACCGTGGAGTACACGACGAACGAAATCGGCACCGGAGGCACGGCTACGGCGGGACTGGACTACACCCAGCCCACGTTCAATGGTCGGTCGAACACCGGTCAGATCGTCTTCGGACCCGGGGAGAGCACCAAGAGCTTCACCATCCCAATTGTGAACGATCAGCTCACCGAGGGTACCGAGACGTTCGCTGTCGGGCTTCAGAATCCCGGTTCCGGCTCCCTTGGAGCCCCGCGCACTGTGCTCGTCTCCATCATCGACGACGACTCACCCGCCTCCATAGCAATGGCGGACGCCGCCGTGAGCGTTGCCGAGAGCACAGCGACAGCGACAATCACGCTGCTGCGCAGCGGCAGCGCCAATCAAGCAGCTACGGTCGGCTTCACAACAAGTAACGGCAGCGCGGTCTCGGGATTGGACTACACGATCTCGTCCGGCACGGTGACCTTCGCCGCTGGCCAGGTGACCCAGACCATCACGGTCCCGATCATCAATGATACGACACCGGAGAGCGACGAGACCTTCACGGTCACCTTGAGCAACCCGACGGGCGCCACTCTCGGCGCACAGGCGACGACGACAGTGAAGATCCTGGATAATGACAACCCCGACCTCGGCAATTTGGTGGGCCAGACGGCCGTGACGGGGCTGAACGAACCAACAGCGATCGAATGGACTCCCGACGGCCGCTATATGCTCGTCGCGCAGAAGGACGGTGTGGTGCGCGTGGTGGACAACGGCACCCTGCGATCTACGCCGCTCATCAACCTGTCGAGCGAGGTAAATGACGTCAGCGATCGCGGACTGCTGGGCATCGCGGTGAACCCAAATTTCTTCGCAGGCAGCCCCTATGTCTACCTGCTCTACACCTACGATCCGTCCGAGACGGCGGGCCAGACGGGCCTCGCGGGACCCGACCAGGCCGGAAACCGACCTTCTCGTCTGGTGAGGGTGACTGTCGACCCTACCACCATGATCGCCGATCCGGCGAGCGAGTTCGTGCTGGTCGGCAAGAACAGCACTTGGGCGTATACGAGCCGTCCGGACTTGGACAGCAACGGCGATCCCAGCGTTCCTCCATCAGGTATCGTCAACGGCACCACCATAACGGCCCCCGCCAGCCAGATAGAGACCGGAGCGCAGGACAACGATCCGAACTCGGCAGGGATTCAGAATCAGAACATCCGCGATTATCTGGCGTCAGACGGCGACTCGCATACCATCGGTGCCGTTCATTTTGGCCCTGACGGCTATCTCTACCTCACCGTCGGCGACGGCACGTCATATAATTTCGCGGACCCTCGCGCAGTGCGGGTCCAAGACATCCACAATCTCTCCGGCAAGCTGTTGCGGATCGATCCGACTACAGGTGAGGGAGCAGCCGGCAATCCATTTTATCAAGCTAGCGATCCAAACAGCAATCAGTCGAAAGTCTTCTACTACGGCGTCCGCAACGCTTATCGCTTCAGCTTCGATCCGGTCACCAATCTGCCCGTGCTCGGAGATGTAGGTTGGGACAGCTGGGAAGAGATCAATACTGGCCCGGCCGGGTCGAATTTCGGATGGCCCTATCTCGAGGGCCCAGACAGGACCGCCAGCTACCAAACACTCCCCCAGGCGATCAGCTTCTACAACAATGGCAACCGCAACAATAAGTCGGACCCGCCTGCCGTATTTCCCATCCTAACTCAGAGCCACGGTGCCCCGGACGGTGCCCACGTGATAACCGCGGGAGATTTCTACAATCAGAACACCATGTTCTTCGACGATGTCTACAATGGAACGATCTTCGCTGCGACCTTGAACGCAAGCCGGCAGGTTGCCAGCGTCCAGCTGGTGGACAACAACGCACCAGGCATCGTCGACCTGCAGAAGGGCCCCGACGGGTGGCTCTACGGGGCCGATATATTTGATGGTACGATCCGACGTTGGGTGGACCCCTCAGCCACCTCCGCTCTGGGGCTCGCGGTGGGGTCCTGACGGGCGCCGGCCATAGTGAGCGTCGAACTGCGACTGTTCGGGGACGCGATCGTTCTTCCCGCGTGGAATGGCATGGATATCGATGTCCGGGAAGCTGACCCTGATGCGGCCAACGGTGGTTTTTCTAAACTCAATTGTGAGCCCTGCGATTTTCTATCGAATTCCAGTTGGCGAAAAGCTGCAGAAGATCGAGGCCGTTTAGGGGGACTGATGAGAGTCGCAGAAATATTGACGTCTATCGCGTCGATCTCTTTGAGTTTGGGGATCGGAGCAATGTCGCCGACCGCCGCCGCTCAAGAGCAGAAATCATTTAGATTTTCAACTTCATCCATACCGCCGAGGTCTAACCTTGGCGATCGCGTCGAGGCCTCGCGGCAGGTGAGGGTTCGAGCCAGTGGTTCACTCGGTGGCCCCCTACTTGGCACTCAACCTGCCGGGGTTTACGATAAACTCGTCGCTGGTCGGGCAAGCGCAAACGGCTATATCCCATGGCGCATCGCTCACGATAACGGCGTAGATGGTCCTCGCGGTAACGACAATTCCAATCCTCCCCCAGCTAGCTCGTCGCCGGCTCCTGCAGCAGCCCCCGCTCCTAATCCTGCACCGGCTCCGTCATCGATGCCTTCGAGTGGACCGCCGCTTTCCTTTAACGATCCGCGCTTTACCAGTCCTATCTCCCACAGCCGTTTGGATGATGGCGTACCGGATGGTGGATCACTCACAGATCGAAGCTATATCTATTACGAAGTCGGCGACAACACGGTTGGCTGCTGGGGCAGCTGCACCTTAACAAGACTCCGAATCCAATCGCGCGAATGTATCCGAGCGATTAAAGGCAATATCGCAATTGCGGATTCTTATCTTGAGGCTACAGGACAAGGCGATGACCATGCCGATGTGATTCAGGCCTATGGTCCCGGCAATCACGGAACGATCACTCTGCGCAATACTTCCATTGTCGCGCACAACACCTCCGCAACCGCCGGGATATTTGTCGCCGACAGTTGGAAGCCCGATTTGATTGATCTGGAAAACGTCATGTTCCAGGGGGGCCCGTTTGGTCTGCGTCTTCACGCCGATGGTTACATGAACGCACACTTGCGAATGAAGAATGTATGCTTTGTCGGACCGTTCCCCTTGCGCAAGTTTTTCATCACCGACTTTATCATCGATGAGTGGACGAACGTGAATGACTGCGTCATTCAAAATGATCAACTTGTTATTGTAAAATCAATTCGGCGCCCCTGACCGCTCTTTGAGAGAACCAAGATTTTCCGAGGACTCCGTGACCTGCCCCTGCGTATTTCCTCCAGATGGAGTTAAAGTCCGGCCCGAAGAAGGACGGACAGATGAAGCGATGACGTGCCCCCGCCAAATTAGGCCAGTTTGAACTGGAATTTTCCATTATGATCCCCTGACGGGACGAGGAGAGTTCCATGAAGGCATCGAAGTTTTCAGAGGCGCAGATCGCATTTGTTTTGAAGCAAGCTGAAGATGGCTCGGCAGTGGCAGAGGTCTGCCGCAAGGCCGGGATCAGCGAGGCGACGTTCTACAATTGGCGGAAGAAATATGCTGGCCTGTTGCCCCCAGAGATGAAGCGGCTGCGTCAGCTTGAGGAAGAGAACAGCAAGCTGAAGCGGATTGTCGCCGACCTGTCGTTGGACAAGGCCATGCTTCAGGATGTGCTGTCAAAAAAGCTCTAAAGCCTGGCCGCAAGCGTGAGCTTGTCGACAAGGTGCGAAGTGACTGGAAGGTCTCGATCAGGCGGGCCTGCTCGGCTCTTCGGATCGATCGCGCACTGTACGTCTACAAGTCGAAACGCGGCGACCAGGCCGCTCTCAAAAGTCGGATCAAGGACATCTGCGAGACGCGGGTGAGATACGGCTATCGCCGGGTCCATGTCCTGCTGCAACGTGACGGCTGGGCCATCAACATCAAACGCGTCTATCGTCTTTATCGGGAGTTAAGCCTGCAATTACGCAACAAAGCGCCGAAGCGTCGCGTGAAGGCCAAGCTGCGCGAGGATAGGACGGAAGCACGCCAGATCAATGAGACCTGGGCAATGGACTTCGTTCACGACCAGCTCGCCACGGGCTGCAAGATCCGTGTTCTCACGATTGTGGACACCTTCAGTCGCTTCTCGCCAGCCGTCGATCCGCGCTTCAGTTATCGAGGCGAGGATGTCGTGCTGACCTTGGAGCGTATCTGCAAGCTCCTTGGCTATCCCAGGACGATTCGCGTCGACCAGGGATCAGAGTTTATCTCCCGTGATCTCGATATCTGGGCTTACCAGAAGGGTGTGGTGCTGGATTTCTCGCGGCCGGGAAAACCGACGGACAACAGCTTTATCGAATCTTTCAACGGCAAGTTCAGAAGCGAGTGCCTGAACACGCACTGGTTCCTGAGCCTTGACGACGCGCGGCAGAAAATGGAGGATTGGCGCAGAGACTACAACGAAGTCCGGCCCCACAGCGCGATCGGCAATAAGGCGCCGATATCGCTGTTGAATGGCTCATCGGCGCCCCAGCCGGCATGAGCATAACCCCGGCAAATTCCAGCGCCGGCTGGCCTAGTTTTGGGGAGCACTTCAAAAACACCCCGAGGCTCTATGCGGCCGGATGAAAGTTCGGTGGCAGGTCACCCCCCTCACCCCTGCAACATCCGAAGTGTCCAGGTTCCTGAATTTGGTCCAGCAGGCGACCGTGACTAGATATCGCACGATGAATAAGCGGCAAACTAGCGGTTAAGAAAGAACCAATATCCTATTTCCGGAGTTGACTCATGCGCGACCGAGCAAGCACGGTTATTGTTTTGTTTGCGCCGAGGATGAGTTTAGAATCTGAGCCGGGACGACATGAAGGATCTCAGGCCACGATTGGAGAGGCTCCGAGCTGACGCCAGAGACTTTGCCCTTATGAGTCAGCGGGCGAAGTACGCGGAAAAGCACGAGCGCTTCAAGCGCTTGGCGGATGAACTCGCCATAGAAGCTCTCGAGCTTGAGCTGATCCTGAAACAAACAAAGCATTTGGATTCAAGCGCCCAGCACCAGGTCGTCGAGTTTAAACCGTCCTCTGAGAGGAAGCGCGGCTGACGGGGAGAAGACGCTTGCGGATTCCGATCGATGTCGCCCAGGATTCCGAGATGATCTCGCCCACCATTCCGATTTGAAGTCGCCCACCCGT
>NZ_JBVVPP010000076.1:0-26558 GCF_055811315.1 Bradyrhizobium sp. MI1.4
CGCTGCCGCGTCCACCGCAAGCCCGGCTCGCGAACATGACGACCACAAGATCGCCCCTCAAGGATGAGCCGGGATGGACGACACATACGCTAAAACCGAATTTCGGTAAAGCGGGATATATTTGTGGAGAGGGGTTGACGGGATGGCGGGTGTTTTGCCCGACGGGCAGTCCTCCCATTCAACCTGCCACGGCCCTCTAGTCAAGCGACGCGCCTGCTCCGATGGAGAAGGCGAGTTCACCCTCTATCCACCACGCACTCCGCACCATCAATAACATAGGCTGCGTGACGAAAATCCCTGATGGTGGCGAGCTTGCCGGCGGACCAGTCGAGAAGCATGAAATATTTCGCCCGCCCGGCCGGCTTATTCGGATCGAACACGAGGATCGCGGGACGTCCCTCGACCTGCCCCGTCACCAGGTGCCAGTCGCTGTTCTTCGAATAATTGCCGAAATAGTTCGACACCTCGGCCTTGCCTTTCAGCCTGGTACGGTTGACGAGCTCGAGCCTGACGTCGTCGGCGATCATGGCGCGGATCGCGTCGAAGTCGCGGGCATTGAAATGGCCGACATAGGCGTTGAGTCGCGTGCGATCTGCTTCCGACAGGCCCGGCTGCGGCACATCGTCGGGCTCTCCGGCGAACTCCCGCAGCTGCGTGCGTCCGCGATGCAGCGCGGCCTTCACCGCCGGCAGGCTGAAATCCATGATGTCGCAGACCTCGGCAAGCGAGCAGCCGAGCACGTCCATCAGGATCACGCTGGAGCGCTGCGCCACCGGCAGCCGCATGAAGGTGCGAAGGCTGGTCGCGGCGATCTGGCGGCTTTCCACATCATCGAGCTGGTCGGCAATCATCTCCACCTCCTCAGCCGAGTGCAGCGCCTCCTGCCGGTTGCGGCGACGCAGGAAATCCAGCGCGGTGTTGTGCGCGATGCGAAACAGCCAGCCCTCCGTATTGACGGGCGTGACCGATTGCAGCGCTTCCATCGCCTTGATCAGCGCATCCTGCAACACATCCTCACCGTCGATGACCGAGCCGACCATGCGGGCGCAGTAGCGATGCAGTTTCGGCCGCATCCGCGCCAGCAGGGCCTCGGTATCGATGGTGGCCAGCGGGTCTGGCGCCATTGCTCCTCCGCTTCGCTTGTTCAGGACTCGTCCAGCATACGATAGTTGCCGACGATCCTCACATCACGAACCAGCGGCGGCTCCGCGCAGCGGTCGCGGATGCCGTCCTGGAACGTCTGAAATGCCTTGAGTTTCGGAATCGGGCTCGAGCCGTTTTCGGCGGCGGCCTCGACAAGATGGATGAAGGTGTCGTCCTCCAGCCGTAGCGTCAGGTAGCGCACGCCGTCCGGGCCGGCCGCCTTCAATTCGGCAAATACGGCCGAAACCAGCTCGGCATTCCGCTCGGCCAGCTCCGGCCTGGCCTTGTACCTGATCAACGTCCTTCTCATCGCGCGCTCCTTGCTGATGTCGCGACCTGGTTCGCTCAAAAATCGGGCAAATGGCCGCATCACCCCTAGGACGTTTGCCGGCAGGCGAAGGATGCGGCCCGGAACAAATTATTATTGGGCGCATCCTTTGCCGCTCAGCCCTCGTCTAGCCCGCAGAACGCGCCGCGACAGGCTGGCGCGACACACGGAGACAGGGCGATGCAGACCCCGATCAATCGCGCCGCGCAGAACTGGGTGCTCGGCGTCACCGCGCTGGCATCCTTCATGATGGCGCTCGATGCCATGATCATCACGACAGCATTCGCGACCATCCGCGCCGAATTCGGCAGCCCGGTCGAGACGCTGCAATGGACCGTCAACGCCTTCAATCTGACCTTTGCCGTGCTGCTCCTGACCGGCGCCGCACTCGGCGACCGCTTCGGTCGCCGCCGGATGTTCGCGGCCGGGCTCGCCCTGTTCGTCGTTGCATCGGCGGCCTGTGCGCTCGCAGGCAATGCCACCGCTCTGATCGCCGCCCGCGCGCTGCAGGGCGCCGGCGCCGCGCTGGTGATGCCGCTGGCAATGGCGATCCTGAGCGGCACGTTCGGCCGCGAGGAGCGCGCCCGCGCGCTCGGCATTTTCGCCAGCATCACCGGCTGCGCGCTGATCATCGGTCCCGCCATCGGCGGCTTCATTACCGAACATTTCGGCTGGCGCTGGGTGTTCTGGATCAACCTGCCGATCGGCCTGATCGCGATCGCCCTGGTACTGGCACGCTTGCGCGAAAGCTTCGGCCCGGCCGCCGCATTGGACATCCCCGGACTGGCGCTTGTCGCGCTTGCGGCGCTGGCGTGGGTGTGGAGTCTGTTGCGCGGCAACGCCGTGGGTTGGGCGAGCGCCGAAATCATGGCCGCGCTGATGGCAGGCCTGGTGTTCACAGCCGGCTTCGTTCTCTGGGAATTGCGCGCGACCGCGCCAATGGTGCCGATGCGGCTGTTTGCATCGCGGGCGCTTGCCTCCGGCATGTCCGCCAGCGTGCTGTTCTACGCCGCGATGTACGGCGTCTTGTTCCTGCTGCCGCAGTTCCTCCAGACCGCGCTGGGCTTCGACGCCTTCGGCGCCGGACTTCGCCTGCTGCCCTGGACCGCGACGCTGTTCGTCACCGCCCCGATCGCCGGCGCGGTCGTCAACAGGTTCGGCGAGCGGCCGCTAGTGGTGACGGGATTGCTGATGCAGGCGATCGGACTTGGCTGGATCGCGGAGCTCGTGAGCTCTGCGGTTACCTACTCCGCCCTGGTCGCGCCCCTGGTGCTGGCCGGCGTCGGCGTCTCGATGGCGATGCCGGCAGCACAGAACGCCATCCTGAGCTCGGTCGCGGTGGCCGAAATGGGCAAGGCGTCCGGCATCTTCAACATGGGCCGCTTCCTCGGCGGCATGTTCGGTATCGCCGCGCTGGTGGCGAACTTCTCGGCGCATGGCGGGGTCGATTCGGCCGCGCATTTCGAGAGCGGATTTGCCGCGGCGATGAGCCTCGCCGCGACGCTGTCACTGGCCGGCGCGATTGCGGGGTGTTTCCTGCCGGCACGGCGGCGGACCGCCGGAGCAGCCGCGCCGCAAGATGCGTGACACTGACAGCCGTCATCAAAGCCGGAGGCGAGATGATCGCTTCGCGACCAAGTGCTGGCCTTCAATGATCGGCTAGCAGGTAGAATACCGGTTGCAGTTTCGACCACGTCCGCCGCCGCGCCCAAGGCACTGTCAGGGCGCGGCCCGGCCTTGCGGACGATGCCGGCTGCGCGATCGGACTCGCGCTGGAGCTCTTCGCGGGTAACGATCCCGGTTGGCCCTGTGGCCGCGTCGACATCGACCGCGGCGACGCCCCCCGGCAGCGCCTTGACGTCGCTCCCCGATCACCTGCCCCGGCGAACAAGCGAATGCGCACGGGGCCGCGACGCCTTGGAGAAATTCTTTGGCTTGGCGAAGCCATCGGGACACGAAACCGAGAGATACTCGGTGATCTTCTCGGGCTCCAGGAGCCCGAGCTGGAACGAATGCGCAAAGACGGGGTCATCTAGCCCGTTGGGCAGCATCCTGTGACGATACCAACCGATTCTGCAGCAACGGTCCCCTGCGGCGACGGGACAGAAACAAAGGAAAGTCGCGCAGCAATCCGACCGCAAAACCTCCGACAACAAAACGTCGCACGAGACCCGTTTTGTTCTCGGCGACCCTTCTCGTTAGTTCTTGAAGAAGAAGGCTTATGCTTGGCGGGCGCACCAGGGCTCGAACCTGGGACCCGCAGGTTAAGAGTCTCATCTTTCACAATAACTTTCAGCTACTTAGCTGTAAAACGCCGTCACAACAGCACTATCGAAATCAACAGGTTACAGACGAAATGTAAATTGCTCGGCGGCGCCTTCTGTACCTGCGACCCCTGCGTCCCGGACGCAGTGAACATCTTCTAAGTTGTTGATCTTTCTCTCATCGGCAGGTGCTTCCGTCCCGTTTTGTTCACGCTAGTTTCACCCAATTCGTTGCGTTTCGTTGCGGCGGCGGCGAGGGATAACGGCGCTCGGCGCGTCAGTGGGATCTTGGACTTGCGGCGGAGCAGCCGAGGCCTGCGAGGGTAAGCGTATTAGATTATGCGGTGATCTGTCGGGGGTTCGAGTCACTAAGGTGCTACCGTCTTTCCCCACACCAACCAGACCTGCGATATCTGATCCGATCCTTCGCGTGAGGCAGTTCATGGGCCTCGCACGATGGTCTGCACGGGTTGAACCATAATGGGCACGCACAGCAAACGGTCGCTGCCGTAGATGCTCGACACCCGGGCGCCACCGAAGTGCCGCCTACCGCGCGACACACGACACAACGACCCGGCAGAAATTGAAGGTGAAGCGTCCGTAGAGAAAGCCGCTTCCTGGCTCCAGTGCAGCCAGGCGATACGAATTGCCGAGAGCGCGGATAATCTCGACCATTTCCATGAATTCATGGTGCGTCAGCGCCGGGTGACGAAGCATGACATCGCGACACTCTCGAATGACATCGTCGCGGGCAAGTTCGGCAAGCCCTCCGTCAGCAACGCACGTCATATGCGCAAGGCCGCCTCGGGGTTGTTCAACTGGGCGGCTGAAGCGGGCCGCGACTATGTGACGGCCAGCCCCTGCGGACAAACTAAAACACCTGCACTAAGCTGACGTGCCCGAAATCCAACGACGGACGATCTGAATCGCGACGATTACGAGGAACGGTCGAAACAGAGTGCCACGATCACGTGGCAGAGCGGACGCTGAATCGGTAAACCGCCGAGGTCTGCTTAGGCCGGCGGCTCCTCCACCGCGTCTTCAATTAGCTTGGCGGGCCTCGATCTCACCTCTTTCAATGGTGAGCGTCACGTCGGCAAAGGTTTCGAGCAGCTTTGGATTCGACTCGGTGATCAGCAGCGTAATGTCCTTATCCTGCAAACGAAGCCGCCGGAGTGCTTCCGCATATCGCTGCGCTAACACAGGCGCGAGACCCTGAAATGGCTCATCCAGGATAAGCAGCCGGGTACCAAGCATAAGCGCCCTCCCAAGCGCCACCATCTTGCCTTGGCCGCCCGAGACCGATCCCGCCGGACGTTTGGCAAGCTCTTTGAGTTCCGGCAGCACCGAATATGCTCGCTCCAGCCGCCGCCGCGTCTCGTCCGGATTCAGCTTGGCGACACGACCGGGAAGCAAAATATTTTCTTCGACGGTGAAGGCGGAAAACAGACGCCGGTCCTCAGGCGCGTAGCCAAGACCCAGCGACGGCCGGCGATGCGGCGCGATCGCTCCAAGATCTTCGCCGCCCAGACGAACGGTGCCGCTCGCTTTTGTGAAGCCCATGATAGTGCGCACGGTCGTGGTCTTGCCGGCGCCGTTTCGCCCGATAAGCGCTGCGCTCACACCCGGCAGCAGCGAGAAACTCACATTTCGCAACACAGGCGCGTCAGCAATCGCGACGTTGACATTCTCGAAACTCAGCATCGGTGTCATATCCCGATCACCTGTTCCCGGACCTTCGGGTCCGCCAGAACCTCAGCCGGCGTCCCAACCATCTGGATCTTGCCGACATTCCACACGGCGACGCGGTTGGCATAGCGCTCCACCATATCCATGTCGTGCTCGACGAAGACCGAGGTGACTTTCTCCTTTGCCAGCGCCGTGGTTAGAATGTCCATGATGGTGAGTTTCTCTGATGACGCGACGCCCGAAGTCGGCTCATCCATCAGGAGGAGCTTTGGCTTCAGCGCGAGCGCGAGTGCAATATCGACCAGCTTGCGTTGCCCCTCGGGCAGTTCGCGCGCCGTTCGTTCCGCATACGATTTGACACCGACGAGATCCAGCAGCCGCTTCATTTCCGGCACTTCCGGCATGAGAGAAAGAGCCTGGAAACCAGACGGACGGCCTCGCAGGGAGGCGGCCGCGATCAACATGTTCTCCATCACGGTCTGGTCGAGGAACAGCTGTGGTATCTGGAAGGCGCGGGCAATGCCGAGCCTGGTGATCGTACGTGGCAGCTGCGCGGTGATGTCGTGGCCGAGAAAGGTAACGGTGCCGGCTTGCGGCCGAAGATAACCGGTCGAGATATTGAGGAACGTCGTCTTGCCGGCCCCGTTCGGCCCGATGATGGCAAGGTTTTCGCCTTCCAGGACGTCGAGGTCGATGCCATCGGCGGCGATGACGCCGCCGAACCGGATCTTGATGTTCTTGGCAGAAAGCAGGACGTTGGCCATTAATGCCCTCCCCGCCCGGATTGACCGTAGCGCTGGCGGAGGCCGATAAGGCCGTTCGGCGCGTAAAGAATGATGACGACCAGCACGACGCCGAGAATGAGCTGCCAAGAATCCGCCAGATGCGCCGCGGCATAGAACCGTACGCATTCGAACATCGCCGCGCCTGCAAACGCACCGAAAGCATGGGCGCTGCCACCGAGGATCGCGATGAACACGAACTCGCCGGACTTGGTCCAGAAGCCGAATTCGGGGGTCGCGATCTGCTGAATGATCGATACCAGAGTGCCGCCTATGCCGCCGAGAAATGCGGAGAACACGTAGCCGATGAGCAGCACGCGCCGCGCCGACATGCCAAGATATTCGAGCCTGGTTTCGTTAGATTTCATTGCCCGCAACATGTGACCGAGCGGGCTGTCGAGATAGCGTTGCACGCCGTAGAAGGCAGCAATCGCGACCAAAAGGCTCACGTAGAGAATAACGTATTGGAACGTCTCCGGCGTGAACGAAAATCCAAACAAGCCAGGACGGGCGACCCGGATGCCGTCCGCGCCGTTAGTGTAGTGGAACATTTTCTCGAGCAGCGACCACAAGACCATGGAGAATGCCAGGTTCAGCATTCCAAAGAAAATTTCCCTGTAGCGAACCACGAACAGGCCGACGATCAGGCCAAAAACGGTAGAGGTTATGCCTCCCAGCGCGAGAAAGATCAGGATATCGCCGCCGCCGATGTACTTGCCCCAGAACGCCGCGGTATAGGCGCCGGTGGCGAAGAACATCGCGTGTCCGAACGATACTTGTCCCGCCTGCAGCAACAGGACGATGCCGAGCACCACGATGCCCTTGGCGAGGATGAGCGCGAATAACGTCGCCCAGCTCGCGACGAAGAGCGGCAGTACCGCGCTGGCCAGAAACAAGATGATTGCGACTGCCGTGATCGGCTTGATACGGCCCGCCATCAGATTTTTCTCATCTGCAACGTACCGAACAGTCCGAACGGGCGCACCAGAAGCACCAGTACCATCAGCAGATAGGGTACGAGAACTTCGAACTCCGGCTGCAGATAGATGACGAAGGCGCGGGTCAAACCGATCATAAGGGCCGTAAGGGCGGTGCCCTCGATCTGCCCCAGACCCGCAGTGGCTGCCACCGCGAACGAGAGCACGATCATGTCCGCGCCCATGCCGGGCACCAGCGACGTGGTCGGCGAAGCAAGCGCGCCGCCGAGCGCCGCCAGGCTCGCCCCGATGATGAACGTAATAGAGTAGACGCGTTGGGCGTCGATGCCGATGGCGGTTGACGCCTCCCGATCCTCGGTTACTGCTAGAATCACGGCTCCCGCAAGAGTTTTCCGCAAGAAGTAACGCAGTCCGAACAGCGTCGCGACTGCCACGCCTGGAAGCAGGATGACCTGGTAGGACGTATAGTTCACGCCGAATACGCTGATGTTCGGCAACAGCTTCAAGGGCTCAGCAGCGAAGATGGGCTGCACGCCCCAGATCAGACGCTGCAGATTGTCCATGATCATGAAGGCCGCGAAGGTGATCAGGAGCTGCAACACGTCGTCTCGTCCGTAAAGCGGCCGCAACAGGAAGCGCTCGATGAAACCGCCGCACACAAACCCTATGACGATGGAGGCAACCAGCAATGCGGGATAGGTAAGCCACGGCGACACCTGCGCAATCACGAGGCTCAACGTCGCGGCGAGATAGGCGCCAAAGGCATAAAGCGACCCGTGCGCGACATTCACCACGCGAAGCACACCGAAAATCAGGCTCAGCCCGACGGAAACCAGGAACACCAAGGCGGCGTAACTGATCCCGTCAAGGACGGCCAATATGGCGAGAGTCGAATTCATGGAGACCTTCAGGAAAGCCGTCCTGCGGTTTTTGCCCGGAGGACGATGATCTGGCCTACTGCTTGAAGGTCGGAACGTCCATTTTAACGAATTCCGGCTTGAGCGTCTTCAGCCACTCGACCGAGCGCACGCCCGCCGGATTGGTGATCACCTTCGGATCAAAGATCATCATGTTGTCGAGCAGTTTGAAGTCATAGCCCGGGAAAGACTTGGTGACGCCGACGAGCTGCGCTTCCAGACCTTGGTTGTCCTCGGGCCTCAGCGTGATCGGCCGGCCGAAACCGGTCGCGAACTCGGTGCCGGAGGTTGCGTCTACGACCTGCTCCCGTGTCGGCCAGTTGCCGCCATTGGCCTTGATCGCCTTGTCATAGGCAGCTTGCAGCGCCGTGAAAGCCTGCGCCATGTGGTAGACGGGGTAAATCGGCCAGGCGCCGGTCTTTGCCTTGAATGCCTCGGCAAACGCCTTGAAGGCCGGATCGTTCTTCTTTTCAGGATGCAGGAACCAATGATCGCCACGCGCGCCGACGATCAGGCCTTCCGGCAGATCCTTGCCCAGTCGCTGGATCGAGGATTCGCCGATGCCCAACACGAAGGTCGACTGTTGCAGCAGGCCGCGTTGACCGGCCTGACGGACCAGCGTGTCGAGATCGCCGCCCCAGGAGGTGGTTAGAACGACATCCGGCCGCAATGCCAGTAAGCGCGAAACTTCGGTGGAATAGTCCGGCGCACCGAACTTCGGAAAAAGCTCCGCCAACACCTGAACGTCGGGCTTCAGCGCCTTCAATGCGGTGGAGAAGATCTCCCAGCTTTCGCGGCCCCACGCGTAGTCCTGATTGACGACCGCGATGGTCTTGAAGTCGGGCTTTGTCTTAAGGAGATAGACGAGCACCGCCAGCATCTCCGGCGTGCCGTTAGCCTGCGTGCGGAAATTGTAGCGATATTTCTTCGTCTCCAGAATAGAAGCCGCACCGCAATCCCACATAAAGTTCATGACTTTGAGGTCTTCGGCGACCGGGACAAGCTGATTGCAGCTGCCCGAGGAGATGGAGGCGAAAGTCACGTCGACCTTTTCGTCTTGCACCATGCGCCGGTAGTTCGAGACCAATGCCTCGCCGCCGGCGCCTTCATCGATGAAAGACAGTTTTACCGGTACACCGCCGATTCCGCCCTTCTTGTTGAGGTCTTCTGCAATCATCTCGGCCGCGGCCTTTGCCGGTACGCCGAATACGGAAGCCGGTCCCGACAGGAAAGTGGTGATACCGATCTTGATTTCCGGCGGCTTGCTCTGCGCAAGCGCAGCGCCCGTAAAAGCTGTGATGACTAGACCGGCTGCAACTGCGGCTTTCAGCAAAAGCATTTGAATCTCCCCATTTTTAACTTGCGTTGCCCGGGCGGCCATCGCGATTTTTCTTGCCGCGACGCTACTTATAATTCTGAAATATTGCCAGCACTTACTAGTTGCTGGGGTCGTGTCCCCGGTGGTGGTGTAGCTCGGTAGAGCAAAGCCGCCCGGATGCGCGCCTTCAAATAGCGCCGTAGCGGGCGGGCGGCTTTGCGGTGGTCACCGGCAGTTCTCCGGTAGGATCGGGTTGCGACACGCCAACGCAACCGAGGAACCACCGATGACCGAAGACATGATGAACCTGCGCACGCTCGTAGAGAAGACCCCCGACGCCGATCTGCTGCGCGAGATGATCGGCTTTGCCGCCCAGCGCCTGATGGAGCTGGAAGTGGAAGGCCAGACCGGGGCGGCCTACGAAGAGAACAGCCCCGAACGCCTGGCCCAGCGCAACGGCTACCGCGACCGGATCTGGGAGACCCGCGCCGGCGCGGTTGAGCTGCACATTCCCAAGCTGCGCGAGGGCTCCTACTTCCCGGGCTTCCTGGAGCCGCGACGCCTGGCCGAGAAGGCGCTCACCGCCGTGGTTCAGGAAGCCTATGTGCAGGGCGTCTCGACCCGCTCGGTGGACGACCTCGTCCAGGCCATGGGCATGACCGGCATCTCCAAGAGCGAGGTCAGCCGGCTGTGCGGCGAGATCGATGACAAGGTGAAGGCCTTCCTCGCCCGTCCGATCGAGGGCGACTGGCCGTATCTGTGGATCGACGCCACCTACGTGAAGGTGCGCCAGAATGGCCGCATCGTCTCAGTCGCGGTGATCGTCGCGGTCGGCGTCAATAGCGACGGCCGACGCGAGGTCCTGGGCATGGACAGCGGCCCTTCCGAGGCCGAGACGTTCTGGACGGCGTTCCTGCGCAAGCTCGCCCGCCGCGGCCTGCGCGGCGTCAAGCTGGTCGTGTCCGACGCCCACGAAGGCATCAAGCCCACCGTGGCCAAGGTGCTCGATGCCAGCTGGCAGCGTTGCCGCGTCCACTTCATGCGCAACGCGCTGGCGCATGCCGGCAAGAGCGGGCGGCGCGTCGTCTCCGCCTTCATCGCCACCGCCTTTGCCCAGGACGACGCCGAGGCCGCGCGAACCCAGTGGCGCAAGGTCGCCGACCAGCTCCGCCCCAAGCTGCCCAAACTTGTCGGCTTCCTCGACGAGGCCGAGACCGATGTGCTCGCCTACATGACCTTTCCGCACAGCATCGGACCAAGCCGCACTCGACCAACCCGATCGAGCGTCTCAACGGCGAGATCAAACGGCGGACCGAGGTGGTCGGCATCTTCCCCAACGATGACGCCATCACTCGCCTCATCGGCGCGATCCTGCTCGAACAGAATGATGAATGGGCCGTCCAGCGTGCCCGCTACATGACACTGGAAACCATCCCGCCGTTGAGCGATGATCCGAGCGTCAGCATCACGGCTATCGTCAGCTGACCAGCCCGGCTCTCTCCAGCCGGCGAACGCGGTGACCCGCCGCCAGCTACACCACGCCACGGGACACGATCGGTGCTGGTGGGAAGGGCTTCCGCGGCTCGACAGTATATAATGAGATTGGTTCAGTATGCTCATGAACCTTACCGACCGTCCCACTTGCCCCCACTCGGAGCGGTTATCGACTGCGAAGCGTGAATGCGCGCTTGGCTACGTATGCCTCTGGAGAGAGAAGTGATGAATTTAAAGGGTGTGGTTGCACTCGCTTTCAAAGCGAACGCGCTGTCGCATCACCACTGTCCCCTGTGAGCCCTGCCGCGCATGCGATAGCAATCGTTCGACAGAGCCGTTTAGCAATTTCGAGTTCCGTTTTCCGCTTCTGCAGAATAGCTATCGCCATCGCAGAGCCAATAGTCGTCGAGCGGTTTGAAACCGTCAAAATTCACTGCCACCCCCACTGTCCAGTGGTGATCGAACCGGTCTCTGCCAATCGTCTCCACGGAAAAAGGTAATTTCTGCGGTTTGGGCTGGAGACTTTCGACGACTTCTCGCCAAGGTTGCCGGTTTCAGAGGAGCAGAGACTTTAGAGAGCCGCACAAAAATCCCGTAAAATGCGGCACTTTCAGCCAATACGGTCCCACTCTCTATAATTGAGTGACTGCTTGGCCGCGGCGGGAGGGATCGAACCTCCGAATGGCGGAATCAAAATCGCCGATGCACAAATCGGTCTATCGGCGCTTCGAGACGGGATCGGTTCTCCTCTATGACCGGCTTATTGGCCAGACAACATAAGAGTTCACATCGACTTCAAGCACTATTTCGGTGGAGGCGCTGCGCAGCTGCCCAATGCGTCGCTGATGAAATTGAACAGAAGTGGAAAAATGCCGGCTATGTCGGGCGGCTCTGATCTACATACAACATCAAGGAAGTGGTTCTGCCGGACGGCCTTCGAGTCGCCTTGGCCTCCGTCGAGACGGACAGAGTAGATCACAATGCCGAGAGTGGACTCGCCGGCTGGCCGTCAAGATCACCGTTTGAAAAACCGTTTTAGTCCGTCGGTCTCAAACGGTTTCTCTTGCTAAGGTCTTGATTTATTTGGTGGGCGCACCAGGGCTCGAACCTGGGACCCGCTGATTAAGAGTCTCATATTTCACAAGAATTTTCAGCTACTTAGCTGTAAAATGCCGCCACAACAGCACTATCGAAATCAATAGGTTACAGACGAAATGTAAATTGCTCGGCCGCGCCTTCAGTGCCCGCGACCCCTGGAGGCAACCTGCCGCCGAAGTCTGGCGGTGCGAAAGCGTTCCCGCCCACGGACGTTGCGAGCCTATCGCGCACCGCAGCTATCAGTTCAATCTGCGCAGCAGCTTTCTGTAATCGCCCGGCAGTCGGTGATGTACTGCTTGATCAATTGGCGACGTTCTGCAGGCGACCTATAACTGGCTGTAGCGGTCGACCGCTTGCCACGATTCGGTGCGTCGGTCCGCTTGCCGTTGGACGGCTTAGCTCGGGTCATCTGAGATCATCACGGGTGCCGCAGTCACCGCGTATTGATCTCCGGCAAGGTAACGCACCCGTGAATGAACGAAGCTCAGCTAAGGCGCTGGGGCCTCTGGGCGAGTTCGGCAGTCAGTCCGAAGCACACGTTGTGCTGCGGTCGATACCGGCGCTCCTTGGCTTCGACAAGCAAGAGCCGGGTGGTTTCACGGGTCTTAGTAGCGTCCTTGATCGCCCTTTGAGCGCGATACAGTAGTTCTTCTGTTTGTTCGCTGAATGGTTGCGACACGAGACGCTCCCTGCTCAAAGGCGGGAGCGCGGTCGCGTCTCTCAGTCACCGGCGCCTTGGATCGTTGGCCGGTGATAACGACCTAACGTATCATGAGCCCGGCGGGTCCTATTCAGGCGCTTGCAGGCCGGGAGACGCCAGCCACTCGCTCATGTGCGAGCCAGTTTCAGCTTGTCGGGCTTTTCGGATCAGTGCCTCGCGGGCTGCGCCCGGCGGAAGTTCGTTGGCTTTCTCGCGAAGTCGCTTCGCTTCCTCGGTAAGCCGCATTTCGAGTGGAGTGGATTGAACGATTCTGCGTCGTGGCACCATGGTCATACTCCGCGCAAAGAACTCGCGCGTAACGTACAATGATGGTTCCGGGTTCCCGCGATCAGGCAGCTGTGATCGTCAGGCGGCGTGGTAAGGGAAGAGGCGAAGCTGGTCATAAACGACTACGCCGATAGGACTTACTCTTTGTTCTCGGTCCAGGTTTGTGCACCGCATTCGCACTTGAACATGCGCACTATTTTACCGTTTTGCGGGTTTAGCATTCTCAACACCGATCTTGGCTTCCTGCCGCACTCACCGCAGGGCTTTGCCGGGTTAGGATCAAAGCTCGAAAAAACTTCGTTCTTGAAGTCACGTTCCACTACTATCACCACGCCGTTGAGCGACACTAAGTACCAATGACACTAAGTACCATAGTGCACACTCGTTCCAAATGATGACCCCAGAAGAATATCTCAAACTGGCGGAGCGATGCCGGATCGCGCTGGAGACGGTAAAGGATGCATTCGCACGCCAGCACCTCGAAAGCATGGATCGGAGCTACCGGACGTTGGCTGATAGCGAACGAGCGCTCCGGAAGTCTGGCTGGCTCGCCGACGCGCTGGCCCTGCGCGCGGTCGACAGCGACGATGAAGCGGGCCGCCCTTGAGGGCTTCATCAGCGCCAACGGGACCACCGGGAATTGACTCGCGATTAAGACTCCATTCGGCGCATACTCGTTCCATCATCGGCATCCGCACCGAGGCATTACCGGTGACTGAGAGTGTTGGGCTCCCGCCTTGAGGGAAGCACCCATGACCCAATCTGAACACCTGCCGCCCACCTTTGCACCCATCGCATTGCAGCGCCCCGCCTGTCCGAGGTGCAAATCTTCGATGATGCTGGTCGGTATCGAGCTAGAACGCCCAGGTGGACTTGCATACGTTCCAGTGCGCCGTCTGTAATCACGTACTTACGACCCTTGCCGCGTGCGAAGATCCTATGCATTCCAAAGTGGGCCGATGCCTTCAAGGCGATTTGCCTCCGCCGAAGTAGGTGCTGCGTGGATGAAGCTGCCGCTTTGCTGGTGGTAATCGCGCGAGCGGCGGACGGACTGGGACCAATGTCTTTGTTCTATAGCGTTGAGATCGGGATTCGTGAGCAACGCCCGTGCCAACCGATATCGGAGATTAGCCCTCGCTTCTGGCGACAAGGCTGACGCTGACCTGCTTCTTAAGCTCGCAGATGAATGCGATCGAGGGATTCTCTGCACCGCTGAATGGCGCTTAGCTCGCCTATCCTACACAAGCGCGCAATCACCAAATGCGGCCGACGAAAGGTTGCACTTTTTTGCGTGGGAACCATTAAATGATGGTCGTTGAAAATGGTTTCTTATCCCAGCCGAAGGTGCGGGCGCGCAAATTCAGCGTAAGGGGTGAGCTTATCGGTTGGTGGTCCGTTTACCTGACCGGGCCTCCAATTACCGCTGATGGCTTAAACCAAATCCCAAGACGAGCGCCTTCTGACGAAGCGCGCCCTCAGTGCGCTTCATCTGCTTTGCAATCTTCGCAACGGGAGTGCGATCCTTTGAGTGCTTTTTAAGTGCTCGCAGATCAGCGGATGTCCACTCGCGACGAACAGTTTTCTTCGCCTTTTTGGCCACTCGGTGACTCCATGAATTTGTTAGGAGCGCGATCTAACAACATGGCGCGTAGTGCGCAACCATGCCGCCGTTGAACTTCACCGGCTGGCAAAATTCGAAATGTCGCCGTGTTATTTCACAACGATCACGGTAACCGCGGGTCGCTCGCTAGCGCCGCTGGCGCACGACCCTGTCGTTTTTGACAGGTACGGGCCGTCCTGACATGGGGGCATGATCGCGGCTAAAGGACGAGGGCCGCGGCTTATGCGACGTTACTACTTCCCGATTTTCCACAAGGGCGAGACACAGGCCGACGATGTGGGGGCGCTATTTCGCTCAGCTGAAGTAGCTGTCCAATACGGCGCCCGTGTCGCTCGGGATATCGCTCGTGATCGTGGTTGATGCCACCGGCGCCGAGATGGCGCGGCATAGGGTTGCTAGTTTTGCAACCACTGTCTAGCGGGAGGCGTCGAGCGTTGCAGTCAGTGACGGCGATACGAGGAGGGCGCGCGATGACCTACGCCAAGCCAGACGGAGATACGACCGAGAGGGCGCTGTGAATTACGGGACAATCTACACCCCAGGGGCCGATCTGCGGTCTAGTAATGCCAAGCTCTTCTCTTCGAATCACTTTTAGACGGTGCCAGCATGCCCAAACTAAATCCATTTCGCCCAGGAAGCGTCATATCGCCGGGAATGTTTGTCGGCCGCATCGAAGAAATAGAACTGGTCGAGCAATCCCTATTACGAACTCGATAGGCCAATCCCCAGCATTTTATCATCGAAGGAGAGCGAGGGATCGGGAAATCATCGCTTTGTCTTTGGGTGGACTACTTAGCGCGAGGAGACATCACCTATGATGGAACGAATAGGTTGAGCTTCGTTGTCGTAAACACAGATCTTCACGCCGCGATGGCCTACGACGATATTGTTGATGCGATCATGGCTGAGCTCAAGCGGCAGCTCATCTTCGACCAAAATTATCGATGCTTGGCTGCCCACCGCAGGCAACTCAGTTGCCGGACATCGGCGTTGAGCCGACATTCAATAGCTGTGACACGGCTGTCACGATTTGCGCGGGCGCGAATGGCTTCCGAAGAAGGACGCTATTCGGAACACCCAGGATGGGCCGCTCGTCTGCAGCGGCGCCAGGAAACTTTGGATCGACTTCACGGGCCGCGCGCGCGACCTCCCAACCATTGAACCGGCCCAGCAAGTTGATGTCGGCGATGAGGGCGCTATACCGAGCCTGACGACCCCTCAGCAGAGTGACGGCTTCCTCGCCGGTTCGCGCTGTGGCCGGCTCGAAGCCGCACTCGTTCAACACGTCTGCGACCACACCCTGAACCGCTCGTGCACAGTGGAGGAAAGTTCCGCCTCGAGCTAAAAATACACCATCAGACAGGCGCATGCGGTCCCGGCTTTTTGGACCCTTTCGCCTTGTGCCGCAGGAAAATGACTGAGATTTGTTCGCCGTTCACTCGATCGAGCTGACACCGGCGATAGGCCAACCCGGTCGAGGAAAGCAGCAAAAAGAACTCCGAGAGTGCCAACCCTTCGATTGAAGTATCAACTTGGAGTGTCGCGCCCGCCTCTGACACATCCTTGATGATACACGCACGGCGCCAAGTACCGTCGATCGCCATCATATGGGCGGGTAGCGCATGCTCGAAGGTCACGCGACGTCCCTCCAGTTCCGTTTCTTTTGTCATTGCCGGCACTCAGATCGTTTTCGTTTCGTAATATGAAATCGGTCAACAGATGGGTAACCGTTCTTGGGCAGCCGAAATTGGAAAACTCCTGTTGTTGATTTCGTCGGGGGGCATGCGCAATCGCTCGCTGCCTTTCTTGACTGCCACGTCCCTTTATGATCGCGCCTGCCAAAGCTTCCAGACGTCCACCGCGTGCCGCAAGCGCCGCATGACGTTCTCCAGCGCGGCCAAGTGGATAGGCTTTTCGCAAGAATGAAATCGATCTCGGCGTTGAGATCAAACAATTGACTCTGGCAGCGCTGGATTTCGGCCTTAAGCATTGCATAATCGTCCATGATCAGAGCGGCTCCAGAGGACCAGTCGGTTTTCCCAAGGCCAACATCGGAAGCGGCCTCATCCGCTTGACGCTTTATTGAGTGCTGGAAGACCACAAATGAACACGTCTACTGCCCTCTCGTAAGTTTCGGTGTAAGAATAGGTAATCAAGAACGAGTCCATCACTTCATGGATGACGAAACCTCGCACTAGACTTCTTAGGATGTGCAGTGCCTCATCTGCAGCGCGACCACTCAATCCGCATTCTGCAAAAAGGCTGATCATGAACCGGCGAAGTTGCTCGTGAGCTTCACGCCATTCGGGACTATCCGTCGTCGGGCTCCGAAACGTTGCTGCCGACAGACCCGGCCTTGCAAGCGCGTACTCACGCATGGCATGGGCCACTGATCTCAAGGCTTCATATGCAGTCTTGCCTTGTCGGGCGGTTTGGGCCATCTGGAGCAGTTCGCGATAGCCCTTCACGGCTAAGAATCGGCGCATTTCAGGCAAGGTACGCCGATGCTCGCCGCTGGAGATTATTAGCTCGTCAGCTAAATCATCGGCGATTTTTTTGTCCCATGAGTTCGATAGAAGTTCATCTATTGAGTGCTCGGAGTCAGCGTTCATTTCGGCTCGAGTTATTGTTGGAGGCAAGAAAGGCTACGACTGGTAGTCGGCGACCATTGAGGATGCCGTTTCTCCAGCCCGACCGCATCGCCGAACGGCTCGCTCTGGCGCGGTTACTCTTCGAATTAGGTCGGCACCAACGTCGGATGCGTCGATCACGAGCCGCTTCGCAGCCGAGGCACTGTCAACCGATGCGCGCAGTAGACGGATCAGTTCCAGCCTCACCTCGCTCTTTTTGATGGTGACAAGCCAGACAAACGGAGAAACACTGGGGCTGATCATATGAGTAATGCGCTTGCCCTGATCGGCTTACCAAGCACGGATACTCGGCTTTTTTCGCAGGGGACAACTTGAAGACCATCTTTTCGACTCGCCATGTGCATCCGCGTGACCGATTCGACTGCTGGCATTCGGTGGCATGCAAAAACCTTGTCGATCACACTTCCCGACCGAAATCTCGATCTGGATTTGAAGCCGAGATAGAAGCGGGATCAATCGGCAGCATAGGTCTGGTCCTATTTCAGAACTCGCCGATGCAGGTCCTGCATACGGCGCTCCAGGTTGCGCGCTTGGAATCCGACGACGTTTTCATCTGCCGCCAGACAAGAGGAGCTGTCTTAATCGAACAGGATGGCCGTACTGCGCGCCTCGAAGCCGGTGATGTGACACTCGTAGACCCCACAATGCCTTACCAGGCAACATTTGGAACGGACTCGAAGACGCTTGTCCTTAAAGCTGGACGTCGGGACCTAGAAGCACGCCTCGGAAGAGCCAGGGATGCAACGGCTCGCTTAATAAGGCCAGTCGGAGAGCATACCCTCACATCATCGGTGTCAGCGATGCTTCCCTCCCTTGCAGCAAACACGGACTTCTCTGTCATGAGCGACGTTGTCGCAAATCATGCGCTGGACTTGGTAGCCATTTCACTCGCCAAGACCATGCAGTCGCTTGTTGCCAAGGTCCGTGTTTCTGAGTGTAAAGCGCTCGTGCTGTCTACAGTGAGGGCGGCCATAGAAGCGAGATTGGCGAACCCCGATCTCGATGCAGCTTCTATTGCTTGCGCTGCTGGAGTAAGCGTCCGATATGCAAACGCAGTGCTTGCCGAGCAAGACACCTCCATTATGCGACTGATCCAGGCTAGGCGGCTAGCGCGCTGTCGGTCCGCCTTAGAAGATCCCATTCAAGCACATCGGATGATTAGCGAGATCGCCTACGGTTGGGGGTTCTCCGACATGACCCATTTTGGAAGGCGGTTCAAGAAAGCCTACGGGATGTCACCGAGCGAATTTCGCCGTTCCATTCCTGTTGCCGGTGATTAGAGCCGAGATGCCCTGTGCATCGCTGTGTCGACTTGCGAAAGCTCGTAAGCCATGGAACTGATAAGTACGCGGATGAGGTGATCTCACCTTCTTCTCTGGTCGTTGTATTATTCCAACGAATGCGGAAGTTCGTCCGTTACGTTGAAGTGCACAGGCCATTCAAGCCGTCTCGTGGTTTAAGTCTGTCAGCATACCGAGCGGTCCCAGAGGGAAGGATTCTGTTCCGGCATGCTAGGGGCTCGGGCGAACCCTCCCCGGGCTCCGCCCTTGAGGAAAGGCCGTCTCATTGGGCGGCCGCAGCCAACTTGCGGAGGAAACGTTGACGACCTGTTCCCGGCGCGCTCGGTGCCGGATCCACGTCGGCCTCGAAGATCAGTTCGCGCGCCGAGCTTGCGACAGCTTAATGGTCCGGGACACAATCCGATCGTAGGCTTCGAGCGCAGCGTCGGTCGCCAGCTTTGTCATTTCTCGATAAGTGGCTTCGTTCGACTGAGTGAAGCGGTTACGGATAGCTTCGGCGAGCTCTTCCTCGGTTACAGCCGACCGCTTGGACACAGTGCGCCCGGTGAGCTGCGCGAACAGGTTAAGGCGATACACGTCAGTCGCGAGCCGCCAGGCCCACTCTTCGAGATGTAGATGTTCTACCGTCATCGTCCAGAGCTTCGCGGCGGAAGGGAAAGCTGCAATCAGCTAACCCAAGGTTTTGGTCGACGCGCGGGTGCATCCGAGGCCAAGATCAGATGCTCCGAAGGTTCACCAATGAACTGCGCCGCCTGCGAAGACACTGGCTGGGTATGCGAAGCCCACCCCGGCCGCTCTTGGGATGGTCCACACGCCTGCGGCTGCGGCGCGGCCGGCGACCCTTGCCCACGCTGCAATGCTTCCTCGGAAGCCGACCGACCACGACCGCCAGCGGGCTTTCGGTTCAGCTTCGGCCTATTGGCGGATTTGGCCCGATTCTTCCGGAAGAGATAGGCGGAGTCTCTGAGGTCACTTACGCCGGCAAGGGCGTGGTGAGCGTCGTCTAGCTTCGCTCGCTATTCCGCGCAGCTAATTCGTGGTCCAGCTCCTTCAAGCGAACGATCAGATTTTCCACGATCTCCATGTAATCGGAATGTCCCAATGATTGCACGCCGCGCGCTGTTAGCTCGCGCTCCAACATAGCCGCCATGATGACTTGGATGCTCACAGATCCTCCCGCCGAAATCATTGCTCCCTCGAGGCTCAACGAAACCTCACATCGGCCGTCCCGGACAAAAATAGAAATTCGTTCTTAAATCTCGCCGATGTTACGACAGTAGAACACCCCGTTCCGAAAATGGACTCCGGACAACTACCCGAATCCGAGGTCTAGGTGTTGTCCCCCAAATGCGAAAATGGCACCGCTCTCTTTCCAGCCCCCATGCTCCCGATGGAGGTTCCGGCTCGGGTTTCGCGTGAGATTTTGAGCCGGCGCTCCCCTAGTCAGCGCAAAAAACGGCCCCAACGGCGGCTGGCGTGAAGCAGGGAGCTTCGATTTTGTTGGGTTGTCGCGAACACGCGCAAAGGCCGCTGCATTGGCGCAGCGGCCATCCGGGAAGAATGGTTTCGGAATAAAATTACCAGCCCCGGCGCGCCTCGAGTGTGGCGACTTGCTGTCAGCAATTGGAGTCCAAAAACATGTTCCGCATAACGGAACAATTGTGACGTTGCTCTCACGCAACAGCCGCGCCGCGCTATGAACGAAGAACCGCTCAATCACCTTGCGGGCTGCGGCTTGTGGATCGGCAAAAGGGCGTTGGACCAAAACCTCCTTGGCCTGACTTGCCCGCGACTGTGAAATTTTTCTAAGCCAACAATCCCTCAACTACACGCTGGCCTCTCGGTATGCTTCCGTCAGCGAACAAGCGCTCATCGACGAAAGATCTCCATAGTTCATCTCGTTGTATGCCTCGCGATCGTGGCTCTATCTGCTTGACCAACATCCTCGATAGCAACGCGGCCTTCGAGAATATTGAGTAACAGCCACCCCATTACTCCGTCTCAAATGGTCAGCGCCACTATGCTAACGATCTTGCTGCTGACCGCCGTGCTTCGGAGTCGGCGCCTGACGCACTTCCGACGAAGATGTCAGATCATCATCAATTCCATCCTCGAAGTAGCGCCGATCGCGATCCTCCTGGAGACCTCGCCCATCGAGGTCATGTCGCAGGAGACGACGGCGCGCCGTCACACTGTTCGGGAGTTTCCGATGTCGAACGCGCCGAGACGATATTCTTCGCCAACTGACTGCTCATCGGCCGTTTGCGTGATCAAAGTAAACGTCGCGTCCGGATAGCGTATCCAGACATCGAGGTCGTCAGGCGTGACGGTGAGATATCCGAAAAAGCACTCATAGCGACCCGGCTCCGTCACCCGACCGATTTTTTCCCAATTGATCTTGTTAACGCGCATCGCTAGCTCCACTCGTTCTCAGGCACCGAACCGGGCGGAGGTTTAAGTTCTTCGAGGCCCGCTTCGATCACAGCCAGTTCGTCCTGATTCGCCCTGACCGCGTTTTCGGGGTTGATGCCTGATACCGCCTGCAATTCAGCCAGCACCTTGCGCCGATGCGCCAGCAAATCCGTCAGCGCGCGACGGTCCCGCACCTTCACGTAGCTAGCGACGATCAATTCCATGGCCTGTGACACGTTCGTCGATTCCCACCGGTTTGCGCCTATCTAGGGCGGCTAAGTTCTGTCAGGCCGGCTTCGGTCAAACGATATTCGACACCTTTGTCGGTTAAGCGTCGCTCCATCCATCCGTTTCGTAGAAGGACGAGCTTTGTTCCGGGGTGATCGGTAAGTTTCGAAGAAGACACCCAATCGCGGTTACGAAGAGCATCAAGCATTTGCCGGTGATGCTGATTGAAAGACGGCCTGCGCCTTTCCAACTGACCGATGTCTTGACCTATCGTTTCAAGCGGGTGTTCGGCTTCCATGGCCGTTTGTTGCCATCGCATGGTTTACGATTAGTTACGGATCGGGAACAACCGGCAATCTTTTCTAAATGGTTCGTGCATACTGTTTTGCGGCATGGATCACGAGGGCGCATCTGATTGGTTCGTTCCGGCTCTTAGGCGCAGCTACGCTCGTCTGGCAGCGTGGATGACGCGCGGTAGTCGCGTGCCAGAGACCAGCCGATTGCCGGCGCCGCCGCGCTCGGAGCAGCCAACTCGGTTTCCCGACCCACCGCGGCGCCCGGCGCCGCCGCGCATTTAGGGGTTGGGGGCGTCGCGCATGACGAACAATCGCACAGCGATGCGTCCGTGGTTGCCGGACGCGTCCCACCTTCGCCCTAGACGACGCAGACAGCATGAAATGGCCGGCGGGCATCACTGCCGCCGGCCATCGCTCGCGCCACCGTGGCTGGGGGCTAATCGGCAGCGCGACCGCAAGGCTGCCGAATGCCGATTAACAATCCATTAACCAATTCTGGCAGGCTCTGGCTATTTCGCGGGCAATAGCGAGGCGGCCTGCGCTGGACAAGCCGGCGTCTCAGACTTCAACGCGCTGCATTCGCGCAAGCACGACGACGAGGTGCAGCTCTACGCATTCGACGTCCTCGCGCTCGGCGGCGAGGATCTGCGGCAGCTGCCGCTGAGCATGCGCAAGACCAATCTGGGGCGGCTGCTGCGCGGCCGGCCGGACGGCATGTTGTCGCACCGTTCGAGCCAGGCGAGATCGGAGCCGAGCTGTTCGGCCCCGCCGCCGAATGGGGCTAGGCTCCCTGTTCGGACAAGATCGCATCGATAGTCCGCTTTAGCATTTCGAGTTCGCACGGCTTGCGCAGCACTGGCCTGCCCTTGAATTGATCAGGGACGCCGCCGGACCCGTAACCGCTCAGGAAAAAGAACGGCAGCCCGCGAGCCTCGATTGCTTCGGCGATTGGCTGCACGTTTAAGCCGTGGAGATTTATGTCGAGAATGGGCAGATCGTATTCCCCGGTTGCGGCAAGGGACCGTGCCTCGTCCACGTGCCCCGCCTCCGCAACAACGCGGTACCCAAGCTCCTCGACGATTTCGACGAGCATCATTCGAATGATGGCCAGGCGCCACTCGGATGCAAACTCGTCGGCATGGTCAGGGGAACGAAAATTTGGGCCGGCGATTGTGCAGCGCCCTCAGATCTCAGGGGCAGCGCACCAGCCCCTGAATCCACGGCGCCAGCAGAACAGCCCGGAGCGCCCGCTAAACAATAGCGGCTACAATTCCGTTCCCTCCGCGGCGGCTGGGCGAACTTGCCATAGTTTATTCTGAGGACGATAATCGACGTCGAAAAAGGTAACTGGCTCTCGCTTCCGGCAGCTCATTTCTGTGGAGGCTGCGATGCTCGCGTTGGAATTGCCGCATTGGTTGATGGTAGCCGGCAGCGCGCTGGTCGTGGCTGGACTTATCGGCCTAGGGCTTAGCCGAAACAAACAAGTTGAAGGCGACCCCGTTATACTTCCCGGGGACCTAAGTTCATGGCGATCTGAAAGGGCGGATACATCGGTGCCCCCGGGCACCTAGGGATTTCGGCTAAACTCCATGGTGAGGCGACCAATCGGGAAAGCGGTTGCCTATGCGATGAAATTTTCCGCTTCGGCGCCTGGGGGCCCTCGTTGCCGACTGCTATCTCGAGTGTACCCACTTTCGGGTCATGTGTCGGTCTCCGCCAGTAGCGCGATGTTGCTCCACCCAAGAAGGCCAGGTCCGACCATCGGACCAACTGAGTTCGCGTTTTCTTTGGTTCGGCACCGGACGCGCTAAAAGACGCGATGCGCGCTAGGCAGCTCGCCGCTTTTTCCGTGGAGCGCTCGCCTTGGTCTTCAACTTGCTAGTCCCGGCATTGGATACACGAGCGACGCCTCCGAGTGCAGCCGCGAGAACCTCGCGCTGAGCGGCGAGCCAATGCATCTCGGCTTTACCGTGCTCACAGCCGTTTTCAATCCACAGCTGGTAGGCGCGCTCGCGAATCTTTTGTTCCAGATCAGACATGGTGCTCCTCCGATTTCGGAGCGGCATCCTGGCGGTAGGCGGTTAACAAGATTTCAAGCGAACGCGGTTCCGTTCAGCGGCTATCTAGCTCGCGCTCTGTCGGCCGACCATGATCAGAAGGCCGCCCATTTGCGGCAATAGCACCAGCAAGATCAAGCGGAGCATGGCGAAGTCCTCAGACGATGGCCGGACGGCGCCAAGGGAAACCCAAGCAGCAAGCCTAGTAGCGGCGTCCGATTGGGGATCGGACAGCTGCTCGACAGTACCCTGCAAGCTTGCCAAGAGGCCGCTCAATCGAGATAGGACGGGCGGCGGAGACGCTGCACGGCGAGGACCGCCAGACCGAGCGCGCGCTCTCGGCGAGCCGCCATTTGGGCCGCCGCCGTAGGCTTCTTCAACCGCGCCTTCGGCCGCTTCTTCCGAACCTTGATGGGGGCGGGTAGGCAACGCGGCGCGCGCCGATCTTCTTGGCCTTGGGACCTTCGCCACGCGAGCGCCAACGCTCGAGCGTGCGTTCGCTCAAACGCAGAACCTCAGCGGCCTCGTTCTCGCGCAGCAGGGTTTTGCAGCAAAGACGGTTGAACGATCGGAGGAGCGCTTCGGTATCAAGCCAGAACGACTTGTCTGGGATACCCCTTAGGGGAGCGGCTCCGATGCTGAACTGGCGCAACTGGTCCCAACCAGACCGGTACAGCCGAGATTTAGTGCCGGTTTGGCCGAGCGACCCGCTCGCATTAGGCCTACCGTGCTTTCACTAGGCGGAAGTTCAAGGCCTGCACAAGCTGCATTTCCGAAGGAAGAAACCGCGAATGACGGAACTCCGACGCAGTGCCCCGAGCCAAAGCTAGTCCCCTATTGCTCTTACGCGCAGACCTATGACCGCGCCTGTCCTACCGACAGGCGGGCGCATCCTCGTGCTCGACGACGAGGCCGGTATACGGCAAACAATCTCGGTTATCCTATCTAGCGCCGGGTTCGAAGTGATTTGTTGCGCGGATGTGCAAACCTTACTTACCCTCGTGCGTCAGCGTGCCCCTAGATGCATTCTGCTTGATCAGGTATTGCCGGCAAGTTCCGGCATAGAGGTATTGAAGGAACTGCGACGCGACGGCTGCGCTGCCCCTGTGCTAATAATCTCAGGGAAGGCTGACGTCGCGACGGCAGTCCAGGCGCTCAAGCAGGGTGCGAACGACTTCGTCGAGAAACCCTTTCGCGGACCAGATTTGATCGCGCGGGTGAACGCGGCCTTAAACGATGCCGAGCGGCGGTATTCAGCGCACGATGGACCGGTCGTCACATGCCATTTCCCCGGCCGGGCACCGCTGACTGTCATTCGGCTTGCAATATTGGCTCTGACGCAATTTTGGTGCAGCACTGGTCATGTGGCACCGATTAGCCGAGCCTGCAGCAAGTCGAGCTTGGCGCGTCCGTACATTTGGCGCTTCACCAGTTTAAGCTTGGTGATCTGGCCCTCGGTCTGTCCGTTGGACCAGGACGTTGTGATCGCTGCGCTGACGGCGGCCTTGTCCTTGATGACGCCGTTGGCGAAAGACATGACGAGGCTTGCGCGTGCCCGTTCCAACCATGGTTCGAGCTCTATGTGAGCCTTCTTGCGGATCATCGCATGGAAAGCGGCTATGATCTCTCGAGCTTCCACCAGAAGAGGAACGCCTTGCTCGATCGCCGCAATGGTGACGGTCTCTGACCTTGATAGTGTATCGCGGCCATTGGTCATCAGGCGGGCGATAGTTCTCGCGGACGGTACGCGCTGCAGGCTCTGAGCATCGGGCATTTCGGCACGCCGACGGCGTGTCGCCCATTCGGTAACGACTCGCACCGAGCCTCTAAATCCCTGCGCCTTGAGGCAACGCCACAGGTCGGCGCCATTACAATGACCAGCGGCCCACTGAACATCGAGCCATGGCAGGTAGTGCTCGAGCGAGCTCTCGCGCACCCTGAACACGTCGGATCGCTGACCTCGCAATACCCTGCGGATGAGGCCCCGGCTATGGCCGGTGAGCCGTACGATCTCCTTTATGGAGACGCCCGTCTCAGCCTGTTTGAGGATTGTCGCGTTGGTGTCTTCTCGCCGAAGATAACCCTCATATTGAATGCGCTCGGCGGCGGTCAATAAGTTGGGATTTATGGTGGCGGAGCCGACCGCGATGCGGACCTGGCGCATGGATTTGCGAACCGCATCCAGGAAGGCGTGGCTGGCGTTCTCCATGAGGTGCCAACGGTCGGCGACCTGGGTGGCGTGCGGGAGTGCCTTGGCCGCAGCAAGGGCGTAACCGCCGCCGCGGTCGCGCGCGACCACAGCGATCTGTGGTTGCCCCGCGAGCCAGGCCTGCGCAGTGGCTGGCTCTCTGTCGGGTAAGAGAGTGATCGGTCGTCGCCGCTCGAGGTCGCAGATGATAGTTCCATACCGCTGATTGCGCCGCCAGGCCCAATCGTCGATGCCGATAACGCTCGGCGCAGCAAAGGGTGGACACCCGCGCCTTCTAACCACCCGAAGCAACGTGTCGTTGCTCACGGGCAGCATAAGTCGACGGGCAAAACTCGCCGCTGGGCGGCCACCCAAGGCGAGGCCAAGGTGATGGACGATCAGATCGAGCCGGGTCGTTCGCCGCGCCCACGGTGCTAGAGCGCCGTCATCGAAGCGCTCGGTGAAAATACGCCGACCGCAGCGAGCAGTAACGCAGCGGAAGCGGCGCGCCACGACCACCAAGCGAACCTGCCGCCCCGCAAGCGGCAGATCGGTTAGGCGCCGCTGATATCGGCTATGGATCCGCCCAGAACTGGTCCCGCATCCGGGACAGAGACTCGTCCCGCTCGTGGGACGCACGGTGATCACGGTCGTAGCGCCATCACAAAAGGCGCTTTCCACGTCAAACCCGTGAGGGACCAGAGCCGACGGACGTAGGGCTCGCTGCATCATATTGATTCCTTTGTGAAACCAACACGAGCCGGCGCTTGAACTTCATCAAAAGTGATGGTGTGGAACGGCCCTTCGAACCGGCATCAAAACTGCCTAACGTGGTCGCGTAGAGA
>NZ_JBVVPP010000077.1:0-26489 GCF_055811315.1 Bradyrhizobium sp. MI1.4
CCTCGCCGCTGGGCGAGATCAAATCGGAAAGGTGGGCGACATCGTCTCGGAATCCACGGGCGACTTCATATCGGTACGCCTGGGCGACTTCGTCGGAATCCGCACTGGCGCCCGACGGCAAGGGAGGAACACCATGACGAAGCTGAAACTTGGGCCGCTTGAAGACGACAAGCCGGTCAAGCTCACCATCGAGCTTCCAGCGGCGGTCTTCAGGGACCTCAAAAGCTATGCCGAGATTCTGACGCGTAGCGGAGGCGCGACGGCGCCGACCGATCCTGCCAAATTGATCACGCCGATGATCGAGCGGTTCATGGCGACCGACCGCGCCTTTGCGAAGGCGCGGCGAAATGCTGCTCAGCCCGCACCTGCGTCACCGGAAAGATCCGGATAGCGCTCGCGAAGCAGGTCGAGGAACGGACGCAGCGATGGATTGCAGTTGGCCTGCCGCCAATAGGCGCGGAAGCTCAGCCGCGTCGGACCCTCGGCATCATGCACCTCGCGGAAGGTGACACCCGGATAGACTGCGCCAGTCGCACTTTCCAATATCAGTAGAATGCCCCAGCCCACGCCGACCAAGGAGAGGAGCGGTCGAGCACGACATCATGGCGAAGCAGCAGGCAAGGGTCGGAGGATCCCAATTTGCTGATGAGGAGCTTCAGGAATTCCGGTCCCGGGCCTCGCTGTGACATTAAAAGCGATTCGCGCCTCAGTTCGCCCCAGTGAACTACTCCACGGCCCGTCAACGGATGGTTCGCGGGGAGGGCGGCAACGACACGCTCGCTCCAGAGCAACAATGACCTGTCACTCCATTTCGGGTTGGGCTCGGCCACCAAGGCGACGTCAACGGCGGAGCTGGCGAGATCCGAGATCAGATGGTCGCTCGCTCCGTCGACCAGTTGTCTATCGACATCGGGGAAGCGGTGCCGGTGCTCGAGGAGAGTGGCCCGGAGATTGCCGGCTGAGAGGGAGGTGTGGATGCCGATGGTCAACCGACCGCTCTCGCCACGCGAGCGGGTCTTGAGACGAGCGCTCATTGCATCAGCTTCGCCCACGACGCGCCGGGCGGCATCGAGGAATTCCTGACCTTCAATGGTCGGTCGCGTACCGCCATTTGTGCGCTCGAACAGAGTGCTGCCCAACTTGCATTCGAGATTGCGCAAGCGGCGACTAAGAGTCGACTGCTTGATGTTGAGCGTCTCCGCCGCTTGCCGCAGGCTTCGGTGCTGGGATGCGGCGATCGCCCAGCGTAGATCTCGAAATTCCACAGGCGCGGTCGAAGCCCTATGGCGAGTTGCCGGTAACAAAATTGTTTCTTGAATGGGTCACTCCATTTGCTTGCGCTTCTTCAGCACCCCTGCCAGCGAATTCGTTGACTACTGTGAGGTGCGGTCAATTCGGAATAGCTAGGATTCCGGTTCCGGCGTCGACCCAGACGAGGACACCACCGAAATTTTGGAAGCTTTGATCTTGCGCTTGAGCGCCCGCCTTTTCATGGTAGCCGTCAATCGAGCTTTCTCAGTCCTCTCTTTCGATGTGTTCAGAGGTGGGTTGCGAACCGATAGCCTCAGACTGGACATGCTGGTCTCCTTCATTTTCCTCATATGTGTCGATGAGGCCGCAGCCCACCTATTGCCTCCTATCGCGAGTTGAGTGGACTTCCACGGTGGCTTGCCTCTCTTGGCCGTTCAAATCAGTCAGCCCTCTGGAGGGCAGGCGCAATCGATGAGCCTCTCCAGAGCGGGGATCTCGTTATCTGGCCTCCATTGCGCAGAAAATTTGAGCGTCTCGGCCCGCGGAAGTGTTCCTGATCGCTCAGCCGTAGTCAGGTCGATTTGGGAATCATTGCCTGAATTCAAGCATGGCGCACGCAGATTTCTGGCGCTGAGAGACCTCCATGTTTTCGAGTATGAACCGCGCCGCGAAAAAAGTACGACTTGCGGCTGTCGACGAATGCCAGCGTTCGACCGCTCAAAAATCGCAATACCCACGAGATGCTCGAACTTTCGTATCGAGCGGCTAAGCGTCGTTTGTTTGACAAGAGGTACGTCAGCCGCCTGTCGGAGACTTCCGAAGTCCGCGGCTATAACAGCATAGCGAAGTTGCCGAGGATCAAGGTTCGGAATGTGAGGTGCTTCGATAGACAGTCGCGAGCCTGGATCATCCATCGCACACTTACCAAATTAATCTAAGGTACCGAAGCTGTGCGCATGGATTGTGACGATTTTTAGTTGTGTGGGACGGTCCGCCAGCGGCCGAGCTCAGCCAGATGACCCACCGCGGGCCCGCCGGCTTTGCATGCTCAGCACAGGCTCACATTCGGGATTGCGAAAGATGGGTCCAGTCGAGATCAATGCGCTGCTCATGATCGACCAACTACGCACAAATGCTTGAGAGATTTGATGCATTTGCGAAGCTCTAAGCGCTCCCCTGTTACTGTGAGAGGGTCGGCGCTCAAGGCGTCTCACGGACCTGCATCGGGCTTACGTCATCGGCCGCTGCCATGCTGCAAGACGCGCTCAGATTGTAGCCCGAGCCCAACGGAGGGCGGATGTCATCCATCGCAAAACCAGGGCGTTTCATCAAACGATTCGATGTCTGTTGCGCGATGCGAGATCGTGAATCTAACTATCGATCAGGGCGGATGCTTTGAGACACGCCGTCCGAAGTTACGCGCTGATCCGGGTATAGCCAGAGCTGTCGCGCTCACGTCGAGCTAGGCGCCAACAACCGACGCACCTATTTGGTTTGGCTTGCGCCAACAAGGGAGTTTCCACCGTGCTCGAAAATCCGCATCTGAGCGCCGGAGATCAGTCCGACAAGGATGAGAGCATGCGCGCTTCCTGCGTTTTGGCCTTCGCGATTACACGAGGCGTTGCGCGTTGCGCCAGTCCGGCGATGTTGCGTCATCGTGACTGAAGCGCTCGCGCGCTCGCGGGCTATACACGCGCCGAAGCGTTTCCTGCGCGTTGCGCGGCGATCCGGCTTCGTCCCCTTCGCGTGTCGGAGCGGCGCGCTCCGTCACGCTTTTGCGAAACCTGATTAGACTAGCTAGATCAGAGTCCAGCGGTCGATGGGCCTTGGCGCGGCGAGCTCGTGATTGGTCGCGCAATCAGCTCTTCAGCCATCCAATAAGTCGGATTGGAGATGACCATCTGGAGACCTCATGCGATATCAAGCGGCTTCCGGAAGGGTGGCCTTTTTACAAAGGCGGACTAGCCAACGGCAAAAAGCACGAGAAATTTCGGGATTGTCACTGCGGTCGACCGCATAGGCCCGATAGTGCATGCCGCTGGGCGCACGTGATCCTGGTATCACATGTAGAGCGCCCCCGCGCACCAGATCGCTGACAATGATTTCGGGCGCTACCAGAAGGCATTTTCCCGTCATGACCGCCGGTAGAGCAAGGTAATTGTGATCATAACGCGCCCCCGAGCTTATATCTTTAGTGGTCAGGTTCATCGCCCGCAGCCATGTGGGCAGTATGTCGGGCCGAGATGTGATATTCAGAATCGGCATTGCGCGAACAATCGAGAGGCCTTTACCATCGACGTGATTTGGAGAGCCCACACAGACCAGTTGCTCGTTGTAGATTTCCCAATCGTCGGCCGGTTCGACGATGGAAAGATCGCGTGTAATCAGGATGTCGAAATCGTCGGAGGATATCGGCAGTGACAGTGAGCTGATCACATCCACGATGACGCCGCCCATTTCAGCGGAAAATGCCTGGAGATTCGGAATCAGAAGAGAGTACGCGAAGGTCGAAAGCGACGTGCGGACCACAAGCCGATTGACGTCTGGTCGATCCCGCCGGCGCATTCTCTTAGCGGTGAAGCACACGGTGTCTAGCGGCTCGGCGACTGTGTTCGCAAAGAGCCGTCCGAATTCCGTCAATTCGCTCCGCTTGCCGCGTCGTTGCATGAGGTCTGTGCCCAGATGGTCCTGCAGCACGGCCAGGTAGCGGCTGACGGAGCTCTGGGTCATTCCCAATGCGTGAGCCGCGCGCGTGACGCTTCCTTCTCGCGCGATCGTCACGAACACGCGGATAGCGTTGAGGGGCACTTCATTGTCTTCGGTGGCCATCTTCTATTCCAGAAAATTGTCGCCAGTTCTTACTGGCAGCAGGCCACGACAAAATGAAAGTTCCCAGCACATTATTCGATGTCTATCGCCGGATTACTGCTTATAAACGATATGTCGCGCGCAAAAACGGCCTAAGCCAAAATGAACGGCGTAATGGCCTATCGCGTTGAAAACCTCGCCATTCGCGGCGCGGGCTGGAACGGATCAGCAAAGGAAGCGAGATTCGGCTGATTTAATCTCGTCCATCCTCTGAAGTCTAAAAATGTCCTCCACCGGCAGAATGTCCTTGTGGACGTTCTGGACGCCGCCATCGGCGATGATCCGGCGGAAGGTTTCCTGCATGCCAGTTGCAGCAGCGCGGATCCCGTAGTTGCCGTAGATCGTCATGCGAATATTGCCGAGTGCCTTGACGCGCTCGGCATTAAGTTCCGGGTACGCGTTCGGCACGATCGCCAGCGGCACCGATCCGGTCCAGGCGCGCGAAAAGCTTTCGATCTCGGAAGGATCCTTCTTTTTCGAATGGATCAAGATCATGTCGGCGCCAGCGTCCACATAGGCTTGCGCACGCTGCAGGGCTTCGGTTTCGCCGAGGCCTGCGATCAGCGCTTCGGTGCGGGCGATCACGAGAAAATCCGGATCCTGTCTTGTCGTGACGGCGGCCGCGATTTTGCCCTTGAACTCCTCAATGCGCAGCAGTTCCTGGCGCCCACCGGCAACGAGGCTCGTCACTTTCGGAAAGGTCTTGTCTTCGATGACGACGGCACTCGCACCGGCCCGCTCGTATTCGCCGATCGCATGGATGACATTGATTGCGTTGCCGTAGCCGGTATCGATATCGGCGACGATCGGCAGCGTCGTGCGTCCGGCGATCGCCCGCAGCATGTCGAGATGCTGGGTCATCGAGATCAGGCTCATGTCCGGCAGGCCGTAAAGCGCCGACAACTCGAAGCCGGAGGCCCACAGGCCATCGAATCCGGCTTCTTCCGCGAGGATCGCCGAAAGCGGGCTGTGGGCCGCCATGATGTGGACAAGGCTGGTCTGGGCCATGCGAGCGCGGAGGCGTTTGGCAGGGGACATCCGGAGATCTTTCAGGACAGGGCGGCGCAGGCGGCGATGATGCGGTCGCAGGCGCGGGTGAGGTCCTCGAGCGAGGAGGCGTAGGAAATGCGGATATAGGGCGAGGCCATAAATCCGCTTCCGGGCACGACGGCTACGGCGAATGCGTCGAGCAGGTACATGGCAAAATCGGTGTCGGTTTCGATCACCTTGCCGCCCGGTGTGCGCTTGCCGATAACACCCGCGCAAGAGGGAAAAACGTAGAAGGCGCCGTCCGGCACGCGACACGAAAGCCCCGCGGCCTGGTTCAGCTTGGCAACGATGAGGTCGCGACGCTGCACAAAGGCGCTCGCGAATTCCTGGATATGCTTCCGCCCGCCGGACAGCGCCTCGATGGCGGCATATTGGGAAATCGAACTGGTGTGCGAGGAGGTCTGGCCCTGGATGAGGTTCATGGCCTTGATCAGCGCCAGAGGCCCCGCGCCATAACCGACGCGCCAGCCAGTCATCGCGTCGGCCTTGGACACGCCGTTGACCGTCAGCGTGCGCTCGTAGAGGTCCGGCGCGACCGCCGCCATGCTAGCAAAGTCGGCGTTGTAGGTGAGCTTTTCATAAATATCGTCGGAGAGCACATGGACATGGCCATGGCGGCGCAACACCGCAGCGAGCGCGAGCAATTCGCCTCGGCTGTACACCGCACCGGTCGGATTGGACGGCGAATTCAGCATGAGCCACTTGGTGCGCGGCGTGATGGCAGCTTCGAGCGCCTCGGGGCGTAGCTTGAAGCCATGGAATTCATCGCAGGCGACGAGAACCGGCTTGCCGCCAGCCAGCGCCACCATATCGGGATAGGAGACCCAGCAGGGTGTCGGGATCACCACCTCCTCGCCCGGGTCGAGGGTGGCGAACAGTGCGTTGAATACGACCTGCTTGGCCCCACAGCCGACCGTAATTTGGTCGATGTCGTAGTCGAGCCCGTGATCGCGGCGGAAGCTCTCGCGGATCACTTTGCGCAGCGGCTTGATACCGGCGACCGCGGTGTATTTCGTCCGCCCATCGCGGATCGCCCGGATACCGGCTTCGCAGACAGCAGACGGCGTGTCGAAATCCGGTTCGCCCTGGCTGAGCGTGATCACATCGGCGCCCTGATCTTTCAGTTCGGAGGCGCGGGCGGTCATGGCCTTGGTTTCGGAGGGACGGACGGCATTGAGCCGTTCTGCAACGAGAGACAAGATAGAATACCTGCCAAGTTCAAAGCGAAAATTCCCGACGGCTTCTACTCGTTCCTTGACGGGTTAACCAATCATATCATCGCGTTTTCAAATGAAGGCATTGAGAATTACGATCCTTTACGCCCGTCGCATCGACGTGCCCTTGTTGCGGGCGCGCCATCCAGCGGTCGAAGCCGCGAGCAACATCAGAACACTGATGACGTTGGTCACGGCTCGTCGCACCTCGGACGAGTGAGACTGAAGATTTGAACGAGCGCGCCTAGAAAAACATTGTGAGATAGGTGCGCACGCTGGTGCGGTTCGCTTCCGTTTTGTCGCGCCGATGCATGCGCTCCGCAGTTAACAGGATCGCTCGCTTAGCGAGGGCGTCGGCGGAGGCCGACAATTCGCTGTTCGGCTGCCCAACTCGGCGACCTTTGACTCGAGATAGTTTTCCCGACAGCGAGGATGCTGGCCGAAACTCCGGCTGATACCGAGGCCTTTGCCACCCGCGTCGCCCACGAGACCTTCCCACCAAAGTTGCGCACCGCGCTCACCGATTGCACTTATTTTCCGTCGTTCTCCCCAAGAGCGGAACACGTCATCGCATCTGCGGATGTACAAATCGAATTATTCGATGAGCGTCATCCGACTGTAGCAGTACGAGTTTCTAACGTCTGCCACGCCAGCGTACACGTCCAGACGGGATGATCTCGTTGCCGTGCTCTGCGGGGTTTTCATGACGATGTGGAGGTAACGGCGATGGCATCCGTATCGATTGACAGCATCCATAAGAATTACGGCGCGACATCCGTCCTGCGTGGTGTTTCGCTGTCGATAGCGGATGGCGAGTTCCTGACGCTGTTGGGACCATCGGGGTGTGGGAAGTCGACGCTGCTGCGTATCCTGGCGGGACTCGAGGTGCAGGATGCAGGTTCGCTCTCGATCGGCGAGCGGGCGGTCGACAACCTCAGGCCGAAGTGCCGGGACGTAGCGATGGTGTTCCAGTCTTACGCGCTCTATCCTCATATGACGGTTGCCTCCAACATGGGCCTGCCGCTTCGAATGCGCCGGCTCTCGACCTTCCAGAGGCTTCCTCTTCTGGGCCGTCTGCTGCCGGGAACGGCGCGGATCGCTGCCGAGATCGACGCGGAAGTCACCCGTACGGCCAAGTCCCTCGGCATCGGCCACCTGCTGGCCCGCAAACCGGGGCAGCTCTCCGGCGGCCAGCGCCAGCGCGTGGCGGTCGGCCGGGCAATGGTGCGTCATCCGGCTGTTTTCCTGATGGATGAGCCGCTGTCCAACCTCGACGCCAAGCTCCGTGTGCAGATGCGCGCCGAAATCAAGGAACTGCACCAGCGGCTCGGGGTCACCTTCGTCTATGTCACTCATGACCAAGCCGAGGCCATGACGCTGTCGGACCGCGTGGCTGTGATGCTCGACGGCGAGTTGTTGCAGGTCGCTCCGCCGCAGGAGATCTATGCCGATCCGGACGACCGGCGCGTCGCCGAATTCATCGGTTCGCCCAAGATCAACATGCTCGACGGTGTGGTGCGCGAACGTGGCCTGATCGATGTGGCCGGATCGACGCTTGCTATCGGGGCTGATGCGCTTGCCGGAGCGCATCTCACCCTCGGTATTCGCCCCGAGGCTTTTCATCTCGCCGAACGCGGCGGGCAGGGCGTACTGACCGGTTCCGTGCGCATGATCGAGCATATGGGCTCCGATCTCTTCGTCCATTTCGATCTGGCGGGTGGCGATCATCCGTTGATCGCAAGGCTGCTCGCCGAACGGGCGCCTGATATCGCCCCCGGCCAGACCCTACACGTCGGCGTCAGGCCAGACCGTGTGCTTCTGTTTGATCGTAACGGGCGGCGTTTGCGCCAAGAAGTCGAATCCGGCCGCGCATCGGTCACGCCGATCCGGGAGGTAGCCCGATGAGCGAGCCTCTTGCTCTTACCGGCGCTCCCAACGAGCCATCTGCGACCGGTAGCGTTCGAACACTCCCGCCATCCCTTGCCGCCGCACCGGCCCGCAGGCGGGCCTTTACAGAAGCGCTGGCGGCTTGGGCGCTGGCCGGGCCGGCGGTCTTCTTTCTGCTCGCCCTGTTCTTCCTGCCGGTGATCGGCGTCTTTGTCATCGCGATCACCGACTGGCAGTTCGGCGGGCTGACGCTCTCCTTTGTCGGCCTCGCCAACTTCCGCGAGATCTTCGCTGACGATGGTTTTAGGGCCTCGCTCGTCAACACAATCGTCTACGTTCTGATCGTCGTGCCGGGCACCCTCGTCTTTGGCCTTCTGATCGCACTTCTGATCGAACGCGGAAAGTCCTGCCGCTCCTTTTACCGCGCCATCCACTTCCTGCCCTTCATGGCGACGCTTACGGCCATGGCGGTCGCTTGGGAGGCATTGCTGCATCCCACGATCGGCCTCGTCAACCAGACGCTCGCCGCCATGGGCCTGCCGACCGCCAACTGGCTGCGCGACGAGAATACAGCCCTCCCGGTGCTGGCCGTCATCGGTATCTGGCAGAACCTCGGCTACGCCATGGTGCTGTTTCTGGCCGGCCTGAAGAGCATCCCGCAGGATCTCTACGATGCTGCCGATATCGACGGTGCTGACCTTTGGCTCGACCGACTGCGCACCGTCACCTTGCCGCTGCTCGGGCCGGTCTCGATGTTCGTCGTCATCGTCGTGGCGCTGAGGGCATTCGAGTCTTTCGACACCGTGAAAGTGCTTACCCAAGGCGGGCCCGGCCACGCCTCCGAAATGCTGCTCTACACGCTATATCGGGAGAGCTTTGAGTATCTGCGCACCGGATATGGTGCCGCCGTTGCGGTCGTCTTTCTCGCCATCGTCGTGACCCTCACCCTCGTTCAAGCCCGGCTTATGGATAGGAAGGTGCATTACCAATGAGCGCCAATACTTCCACCAACAGCCTTTCGCCGCTGGCCGCCATTGTTCGCCATGCGGTGCTGCTCGTCACCGGCGCGCTCATTCTCGTCCCCTTCATGTGGATGGTATCGCTGTCGATCAAGCCGCCGGGCGAGATCTTTCACGCGTCCTTCTCCTTTTGGCCCGCGCAATTCTACGGTGTCGAGAACTATACCAAAGCGCTGACCGAAGCGCCGCTGCCGCGCTATATGGGCAATGGCCTGATCGTCTGTGCTCTGATCCTCGGCCTTCAGATCATTGTCTGCGCGCCCTGCGCCTATGCGCTCGCCAAGCTTCGCTTTCCCGGACGCGACCTGCTCTTCGGCATGGTGCTGATCGGCCTGATGCTACCGCACCAGGTACTGTCGCTGCCGCTCTTTATCCTTGGTTATCAGCTCGGCATCCTCAATAGCTATGCCGCGCTCATCTTCCCTTATGTGGTCTCGCCCTTCGGCATCTTCCTGTTCCGACAGCTGTTCAAGAGCATTCCTGATGACGTGGTCCACGCCGCGCGGCTCGACGGTCTCTCTGAATTCGCGATCGTCTGGAAGATCATGGTGCCGATGGCGCTGCCGGCCGTCATCGCTTTCTCAATTTTCTCGGTCGTTGGCCATTGGAACGATCTGTTCTGGCCGCTGATCGCAGTGCGCGACCAGTCCCTCATGCCGCCACCACTCGGGATCATGGCCTTCAAGAACGAGGAGGCCGGCAACGACTACGGCCCCCTCATGGCCACATCCACCCTCGTCGTGCTGCCCCTCGTCATCGCCTTCCTGGTCGCTCAGAAATGGTTCGTCGAAGGAATGACCGGAGGGGCAGTGAAGTGAAACGCCGCCGTTCCGCCGTCAAGTTCTATAGAACGTAAGCCCATGACTAATTTCACACGCCGGCTTTTGCGTACTCCGACGTCTTGATGGAGAGCAAGCGCGCATTCATCGGCACCAATGCCGCCATGAAGGTATATCCCTGGGAGTCACGGCTGGAGCTCACGGTTGCGGCCTCGAGGGCCGGCTTTGCGAAAGGCGGTCACACAATCAATTCGGGTCGCGGCGCTGCTGGCGGAGATTCTGCGGCGTTGATCTGCGAGGCCTACGACACTCAGATGTACGGCCTTTTCGAGTTGCTGCGCACGAAATGCGCAGCCCTCACAGCACGGCATGAGACAAATTGTAGAGATCATTCATTGTTGGACGCCTTGTTCCGATCCTCGTACGCAGGCTGGATCTATCGCCGCTCCGAAACTGCCCTCTGCAACTGCTACTACTACTACTACTACTACTACTACTACTACTACTACTACTACTACTACTACTACTACTACGTGGTGCACCAGCGCTCAGGCTCGCGCTGATAATCATTGAACTACGAAAGCCGGGCTGAGCGGCTCTCTTCCCACATCAGCGCTCACTCAACGCGCGCGCCACATCGATCCGGAAGCCTGCTTGCATGCCTCCGGACAACAGTTGATTGCGTCATCGCCAGTTTTGCCCTCGTTCAGTCAACGGGGCGCGCTGACTTGATGCCAGTGCTAATAACTTTCAAAGCTGAGAATGAGCTGACCAGTTGCCTTCCTGCCTAGAAACCGCAAGACACTGGTGCTACCCATTGGCACGCAGCTCGGCTCCGCGCTGGTAGTTTCCTGTCCGCAAAGAGAGCCCGTCGCGGACTGCTCCCAGATCAGGCACAACTTCAAGCTTCGCTGTTTTTTCAGACATCCGGAGCGCCGCCGCAAGAGGGCGCTCGGGCATGGCCTGCCGTTAGAAGAAGATGCTCGTTGATGCCGAGAAATTCAGGGCATGCCCAATCTGTGGCGTGTATGTAATGGTGGTTGGGTTATTGATGTAGGATACGCCGAGATTCAGATATATTCCTGGTGCAAGACGGGCCGTGTATGTCCCGGAGATTGCTTTACTATCCCAATGTACAAGATTTTTCTTGGCCAATGCAGCCTCAACTGCATAAGCGCTCCAATAGAGATCGGTGACGACAAGAGAAATCTGGTCATTCGGCCGGCTGTCAAACAGGCCCTTGGCGTAGAGGCGAAGCTCCTGATACTGCGTGACCTTGTTGAGATCAGGCGGGGCATACATGACCGTAAACCCGCCATAGATGCCGCGTGACGGCGCCTCAGCATTGGTCTGCCACAACTGTCTGTCGGTCGCGACATAATAGACAGTATTCCCCTCGGATCTCGGCAGAGTTGGAAATTCCAGGTTGTTGTACTTGCTGGTGTTGTAACCGGCTCCCGCGCGGAACCAGGTGTCCGGCGAGCCTGGCGCGGCCTTGCTCAAGTAGCCCGTTTCATCGAGAAAAAGAATACCCGAGTTCGGCGTTCTCCAGAGGGTCAGCGCAGTTGGATTTTGGGTGACTTGCGTAAAATAGCCGTCCGGACTCATGGATTGCTGGACGGTGGCTTTGGTGTACCAATGATCATCGATGTTGAACTTGAGGTTGATCGCCGGCGTCGGGGCGGCGGCATTGCTTATGCCTCCCTGGTACAGCATGTTTGACGAAGGGCCGAAGACGTTCGCCGCTGCATTGCCTCCAACGGTCTGACCCGCAAACTCGTTGTTCTGCCTGAGATAGCCAATCTTGAACTCGAACCGTCGATCCCAGAACGTCTGGTAGTACGACATTGTGGCAAGTCCGACGCGATCCGGACCGCCAGGCTTCCACGTATAGTATTGTTCATCGGCGCCCAGGACGATCTGGCCGTCGGGAATCCCATATCGGCTGAGATCGTAGGTCATATAGAAGTAGTTGTTGGTGCTGAACGTCGGAATCTGGCCCGAATAGAGTTGATTGGCGATCGTGCTCTTGGCTGCGTTCGGCAATTGATTGTTGGTGTAGGTAGCTTGCGACCAGCCAACAAAGCCGATTCCGAGGTCAGCCAGCGCCGACCTGACGCCGCCTGCATCCTGGACCACGGTATCGGCGGGACCCGGGATTGTGATCTCCAGGCCTTTCTCACGGAGGTTTTCGAACTTGGCGAACGGATCGACTTTTGCGCTTGTACTTCTTGCGACCGGGCCCAAGCTGCCAGTTCGGCTCAGTCCGTGTGCAGGTGCTGCCAGCGCGGAAAAATTACCGTCCTTTCTCGGCAATTTGTTTGATCGTACGGACGCCTTCTTGCCGGTCTTTTTCTTCACAGCCAAATCCGAAGCGGCGGCATTGGAGGACGGCGCACTGGTTGTTTGTGCGAGTGCCGTGCCGCTGACGAGGCTCGCTGCCACTGAAACAGCGACGAGCAATCCTTTGTGCTTTGTCATTTGCGGTACGCTGCTCAGCGACTGCACGGGCAAATAGCGGATATCGAACTCGCTTAACTCAACGCGCATAACACCTCCAAGCAGCTATGTTCCTGATGCGCTCAAATCACATTCAACCGCAACAGCGGGATGACGAACATCCAATTATTCGATGGAATAGTCTGAAACATGCGATAGCAGGCAGCGGCGGCGAGCCCGGGAATTGAAGCAATCCACGCTACGCTGGCGCCTACGCCTGTGGACGCGGGCGCTATCGACGAACCATCGACGGGAAAAAAGACCTGCAGCGGCGGGACCACGATGATTGACTGGTGTGCTGGGCTCGGAAAGCCACGCCGCATGTCGGTATGGCCCGTCGCCAGCCATACTCGCACGCCCGTTGGAATCGGGATCAGCGTAGTGTCTCGAACCCTCGCGTGGTTCGTAGCAACCGCGACATCGACGTTGCGATCCACGATCACGCGTCGGCCATTCGCGGTCACGACTTCCAGAGTACAAGTCGCCGCCGATGCCGCACACTCTGTCGTCGGCTGGACCTCCGACACAATCCCGGCCGGCACAAATCCGCCTACTGGACAGCCGCCAAGCTGTCCTTCGCGATAGGCCTTGCACCACGAAAACAGAAGCTGTTTCGAAAGCCCATGATGCCGTTCTGTCGCCGACACCAGCCGCGGACCTGAAACAATTTCCTCGACAATCCGCAGCTTCTCGGTAGCCGACCAGCGCCGACGCCGACCAGTCTCCACAATTTCAAGGCGTCGCACTTGGCGACTATCAGTAAGGATATCCCTACCGACAGTCAGCTACAGATCGGATGAACTCGCAAGACGGCCGTCCTCAGACGAGCACTGTTCACGAGCGGCGCGACGAACTTCATGTCAGGACGCGTCGCTTCAAACTGGCACGCGCTCTCCGTCATCACGTTGGCATAGGCGCCGGAAGAATACGCGACCGTGATGGCGACAGGCTCGGCGAAAGCGCCCGATGATTAGCTCGCGGCGAGTGCGCCACCAAGAACGAATGTTGTAATACGCATAATGAAACACTTTGTCCGATGGACAGTTTAAGCGACGGGCGGGGTGGTCAACGTGTATTCGTCAGCAGCGTGCCGAGCGCGAACAGGCAGTCGTCGATCTTCGTGCGGGCAGGCGCGCGCCGTGCGGGATCGTGCCGCCCTTCTTGACGGTAATCTCCGGCTCTCGCCAAGGCGTTTCCGTGAAATGCACCGCACCCACTGAATCGCGATCTGCAACCATGTGGCCGCACATCTGTTCTGACGAGGCGCGGGATTGCCGTTGGCTTTTCACCGCCTGACGACCCGTACTTTGCAACGCGCTCGAGGAATGGTTGGGCGAACAGGGGCGCACGCCCCGCCGGTCAAGGACCGAGCGGCAGGAGCGCGCCTGGCAAGCAGCGGATTAGGTCGGCTTCGGGACATGCCGCGGCGAACGCGAGGCGAACGCGGCTCGCGGTCTCGGCGACCCGGGCGGCGATTTTCAGGAGACGAAGACGCAGCGTCGCGAACTCCGCAGTGGCCAATTCCCGGCCTTTGGGAATGGCATCGCGCACGGTCAGCATCAGCCAATAAGCGGCGGTAGGGAGGACGAGACGGACCTGGTTGGCGAGCGCCGAACGGCGACTGGTGCGATCGGAGGCAAGCTGCGTCTTATGCAGCTTGATCAGAATCTCGGCCTGGCCGCGCGCGCAATACAGGCTGTCGTAGATCCACTCGGCCGAGCCGGCATCGAGGCTAGTGACGACGAACCGGATGTCGAGACCGAGCATCGTCGCCTCAATACGGGCGAGGGTGCGCCGTTCGCGATCCAAGGACTTTGCCTCGTGGCGCGTCTCGGTATAGCCGCGCGGAACAGGCAGGTTCTCGATGGCGCGTCGCGTGCGGATGTCGTCGGCAACCTCGTCGACTTTTCTGGCGACAGGCTTGGTACCGGACAGACCGAAGATGTAGTCGATGCCGTTGTTCTCGCACCACGTCATCGCCTCCGGCCAAGCATAGTGCCCGTCGCCGCGGAACGTAATTCGCGCCTTGTGCCATCGCGTGCGGATGTGCCGTACCAGGCGTCGAAAGCGGGCACGCACCTCGACGCCGCCCCGCGTCTTGCCGGCCGCAGGACGACTGCCACGGGCCGGCTCGTCTCCGTGTCGTAGACGTGGATCGGCAGGAAGCAGCGTTCGTCATAATGAGCGTTGAACAGTGAGCTGCTGATGGCCGTGGACGACATCGCAGGTGTCGTCGATGTTGAGCGTGACGGATGCGGGCTCGCACGGATAGCTATCCATCCATGCGTCGACCAAGGTCAGGCGGATCACGTCGCGCAGTCGCGGCGAATTCTCCAGCCGCGACAGCGTCAGTTAGGAACACAAATCCCGGCCCGTGTCCGGCAGGCGACCGCAGGCGAGCCCGAACGGCGGAAGCGCTGCGCAATATTGGCTTGTGGGTGATGCAGAAGCCTTTGCCGGGAGCGTCAAGCTCGCTCGCGAGTGAACTCGACGAAGATGCGCACACGCGACAGTTCTTCCACTCGCGACATCATCCTCTCCCGGCACGCCATACATAATCGCATCTTGCACAGGTTCGCATCGAATTACTCGATGAACGTCATCCGACTGTAGCAATTTGAGCTTCACAATCTCGCGCGCATGGCGAAGTTGAAGCGAAGGCGATGACATCAGAATTGTTTGGACACATCCGAAAGAATTGTGCGCCCGCGTCTATCCTGCGTGATGTCTCGCTGTCGAGATCGGCCGGTGAGTTCCTGACGTGGTTGGGCCCATCGAGGTGTAGCAGTCGACGCTGGTGCATATCCTGGCAGGCCTCGAGGCGTGGACTGAAGGTTCCGACTCGATCGGCAACGGCCCGGCCGTTCCTCGTCATCCGTGGGAGGCTGCAGATGCAATCCGTTGAGGAGCACCCCGTTATCGAGATGTGCCGCACCCACCCGCCATTGGTGCCAGCGGTGTTCGATCCGGAGTACAGAGCTGCGCTCGCTGACGTCATAGCGCGTTTCACGCCGAGCGAAATGGTCGGTGCGCACCGCTGGATGGGTAGTGAACTCGATCGCGCTGCGGGCGCGGCTTTCACCGGCCATCGGCTGGGGATGCCGCCGGAACCGGGGCGCGTGGTCGTCACCAACGGCACGCAGAGCGCCTTCAACATGCTGATCGGCGTCCTGGTCGGTCCCGGCAACGTGCTTACTCTGGAATGCCCGACCTATCCACCCATTCTCGTACTTGCGGCGCGGTTCGGCCTCCGTCCACGCGGTGTTGCCATGGATGAAGAGGGCATGCTGCCGGAAGCTCTCGAAGAGCTTTGCCGGACAGATCGACCGAAAGCGATCTATCTGCTGTCGACGCTCCAGAATCCGACTATGTCGACGATGTCGCATGGACGTCGGGGGCGATCGTCGCCGCGGCGCGACATTTCGATTTGCAGATCATCGAAGATGATATTTACAGCCTGCTGCCCGAGACCCGGCTTCCGCCACTCGCAGCGCTGGCGCCGGAGCGAGCCTGCTATCTGTTGGGTGTCGCGAAGAGCATCGCAGCGGGCATGAAAATCGCTTATGTGGTTGCGCCGAGCGCCGACCGCGCGGGAGCCCTGTTTTGGCCGGGAGTGAGGGCGACTTTCTGGATGTCTGCCCCGATCAGCGCTGCCGTTATGACCCGGATGATCGAAAACGGCGCTGCTTGGCACATCATCGATGCCGTCCGTGTTGAGATGCAGGCACGTCACCGACTTCTGAGGCCGCTCCTGTCCGACATTGATGCGGTTACCGCGGATGGCGCTTTGCACCTCTGGATCCGCTTGCCGAACGGAACGTCGGCCCAAAGCTTGCGAACAGGATTTCCCGAAACCGGTCAATATCGGTACCGGCCAACCTTACACGCTTCCTGGAGAGACCGCGCCGCAGGCGATACGCGTTGGCATTGGCCACGCCCGATCGAGCGAAGAGCTCACGACGGCAATTCGCGTCGTCACTGCGGCCCACGCAGAGGAACTGGAGATGTCGACAGAGACACGCACCACAACAGACGTTACACCATGATCCAGAAAAGCCGTGTGTGGACCGATGTCGATCTGAATGCCGAAGGCATTGCGCATGGCTATCTGCGGGTACCGTTTTCCTCCAACGAATCGGGCGCCGGCTGGATTCCCGTGCCGATCGCCGTGGTCAAGAACGGCGTAGGGCCGAGCGTCCTGCTGATGGCGGGCAACCACGGAGACGAATACGAGGGACAGGTACTCCTCATGAAGTTCCTACGGAGCCTTTCGCCCGAGCTCGTCAAGGGCTGGATCATCATCCTGCCCGGCGTCAACGGCCCTGCCGATGAGGCTGGCAATCGCGTTTCGCCGATCGACGGCGGCAACCTCAACCGCCTGTTTCCCGGCGATGCCGACGGCACCCCGACCCAGATGATCGCGCATCACGTCGTCAGCGTGCTACTCTCCGAGGTTCGATATTGTTTCGACTTTCATTCCGGCGGGAATTCGCTGGAATTTATTCCGGCCGCCCATCTTGTCGCACCAGACGAACCAGAATTGCGTGCGGAGCCGATCGGGTTTCTCAAAGCCTTCGGCATGTTCAACAGCATCCTGATCGAGGGACTGATGGATGGAGACCAACGCCTTCTGGGTTCCTGCCGGCGGCTCGGCGTCGGCCATATGTCGACTGAACTTGGCGGAGGCGGCCGCCTTTCCCTTCGCGCTCTTCGCGCAGCGGAACGGGGGCTTTCCCGGCTCCTAAACCATGTCGGCGTTTTGGCCCACGAAGCAGACGAGGAACCGGCGCCGTCTTCCACATTCTATCTCCGCCACCCCACGCGCGATTACGTCTATTCGACCGCAAACGGCATCTTCGAATCCTTCTTCGAGCCGGGTGACACGGTGGCCGACGGCGAAGTCGCCGGCGTTGTGCGTTTCACTGAGACACCATGGCGGGAGCCGGAGGTCATTCGCTTCGGCAAGGGCGGTACGGTCCTCCTTGTGCGGGCGCCGGCTCGGACCAAGATCGGCGACGCCCTGTTCCGCTCGGCCCCCCGATCGAGGCACCCCAGTTTTGACCGAAAGCGCAGCTTCATTATGAATAAGATCCTGAGAGGCTTTGCGGCCGTCTGTTTCAGCTTAGCCGTTTCCTCGGCGAGCGCCCGGCCCATCACACTGAATGTTCTTGTGCAAGCAAGCGCTGGCCCGTACCGGGCAATCGCTGAGGCATTCGAAAAGGACAATCCGGATATCCGGATCGATATCGGAACACCGATCCAGACATACGAAGAAATTCTGCAGCGCACCTTGCGCGGCATCATGATCGGCGATGCGCCCGATGTGGCCTTCCAGGGCTTTAACCTTATGCGTCAGGCCGCCGAAGCCAAGGCTATGATCGACCTGACGGTATTCGCCGCAGATCCGACCTTGGCGGCGGAAGGCTACGACCATGGCCTGTCGCCCCTGTGCACCGTCAAGGGACAGTTGATGGGGCTGCCGTTTGCCATGTCTGTGCCTGTCCTGTTTTTCAACGCCGATCTCGTCAAGCGGGCCGGCGGGGATCCTGATGCCTTTCCGAACAATTGGGACGGCATCATCGCGCTGGCAGAGCGAATCCGGTCGCTCGGACCTGGAGTACAGGGCATCAACTTCCGTTACAGTCACAGCGGCAACTGGAGCTTTCAGGCCTTGGTCACCTCCGCCGGTGGGAAAATAATGGGGGAGGACGACAGGACGATTGCGTTCAACGGATCGGCGGGGCTGGGCGCGCTTGGCCTGTTCAAAAACTTCGTTGACAAAGGCGGTATGGTCGATCTTAGCCCCGATCAGGCGCGGCAGGCTTTCCTCGCGGGCGCTGTCGGGATCATGTCGGATTCCAGCGCGTTCCTCGAGACGGTTTCGAAAGGGGCGCAGGGCAAGTTTACCCTGCGAACGGCAGGTTATCCTCTGGCGCGCGATATCGGACGCCTGCCGCCGGGCGGCAATTGCGCCACCATCGCCACGAACAAGCCCAACCGGCAGAAGGCAGCGTGGGAATTCGTCAAATATGCGGTCGGTCCGAAGGCGCAGGCCATCCTGGCACAGCAGACCGGCTATTTGCCTGTGAACCGCACGGCCGCTGAGAAGCTCGAGGAAGCGCAGCAGGATCCGGCGTTGAAGACCAACATGGCCGTGATCGGGAGACAGCTTTCGCACCTTACGCAGTGGTACGGCTTTCCTCCGCCGAACAGCGGCAAGATCACCGACGCCATTCAATCCCGGATCCAGTCGGTGGTCTCCACGAAAGCGCGCCCTGAAGAGGCGATGCGAGCGATGGTCTCGGACGTACAGACCCTGCTCGGCGCTCGGCCGCAGTAACCGTCCAGTGCGATCCGCATATCCAAATCATCAAATCAGGAGGCACGATATGCCGCAGCCGGCAAAGAGTATCGATCCGGTCATGCTGACCGCAACCCGGAAATATAAGGAACTGCAGGAGGCCGATGGCGGCCTCCCATCCTACCTGCTCACAACCGTGCGCAACAAGATCGGTTGGCCTACGCGCTGGCGCCCGAAAATCCGTTTCCGGCGGCAATCGACGACGTCCGCGCCGCGTTGGACTGGTGCGCTTCGCGTGGCGATGAGCTCGGTACAGACGGAACTCGGATCATCCTCGCAGGCACATCGGCAGGCGCCAACCTGTCGATCGCCGCCGCACTTGCCCGGCGATTGGCCCCACGCGGGGCCGCGGCTCGACCGCTCGAGCACATATGCGACCACATTGTCTTGGCTCAAGCGGATGTGCCAGACGATGCGCAGCGTCGGCACATTCTCGTGATATCCCCGAAACACTCTACGGCTTTGTGCCCGTGAGCGTCGTGTCACGACAGATCCAATCACAAACTAGTGGACCATCAGATGTCTAAAGATAGTTACATCCCAAACGCGCCTATTAGCCTTGAACGGTCAACGCCACCGGCCTCTCTGAACTTGAGAAGTACTGTAAAAGAGGGCCTGCGTGCGCTTAGTGACTTGACAGAAATCCACAACGTTCTGAGAAAACATCGGTTTTCTGGAACAGAAGCAGACAAAGCGCACGCCGCAGAGTGGTTGGCCTCGCGCTTCGAAACACCCGTGGATCCGAAACGGGTCATTCTGACCAATGGTGCCCAGAATGCGATGGTTCTTGCCTTGGCGTCGGTCGCGGGACCGGGCGATACGGTCTTGATGGAAACCTTAAGCTATCACGGTTTTCGGAAGCAGGCGCACGTTCAGGGTATCCGGACCAAAATCATAGCAATGGATAACGATGGCGCGGAACCAGAGGCGTTCGAAAAGGCGTGCCGTGAGTTCGCACCCAAGGCACTTTTTCTGATGCCAACCGTCCACAACCCGACCACGATTGTAATGTCAATGCAGCGACGCCAAGACATCGCTCGAATCGCTAGGCAATATGGAGTCAGCATCATTGAAGACGATGTGTACGGACTCCTTCCGGAGGATGTTCCAGCTCCCTTTGGAGCGCTGGCTTCTGATATAACATGGCACATCACAAGTTTCGCAAAATGCGTCGGCGCTGGCGTTCGGGTTGGCTATCTCGTGGCGCCTGATGCGAACGCGGCACAAAAAACATTAGATCGTTTCTATGGTATCTCGTCCTGGTATCCTGCGTCGGTATCGGTCGAGTTGGTCAACCTTTGGCTCGCCAACGGTTCGATGGAAAAAATGGTGGCCGGCGTCAGACAAGAAGCGATCGCGAGACAGAGGATCGCCGCAGATTGCCTCGCCAATGTCCCTTTTCAGACGCGGCCAGATGCGCTGTTTCTTTGGGTCAATCTAGAGGGGATCATCGATCAAGACGAATTGGTTGCGCAATGCGCTTCAAGGAACGTGATAATCCGGCCAGGGCGGCTTTTTGCAACTGATCCGAAGTCTTCCCTGAACTATGTCCGTATCGTGATCGGCAGCCCCGACAGCCGCGACGACTTGAAGGCAGCTATGGCTGTAGTCGGAGGTTTGCTCCAAACTGCTCGGGACCTAGGGCCTGTCTCAGGCGTTTATCAATGACTAACGATCTCCGCTTCATTGTTGTTAGCTTTGATGGCTTGCGCCCCGACCTGATTGGCCCAGAACTGACCCCCAACCTTTGGCGCCTGAAGGCGGCCGGGGTGACGCTTACGAACCATCGCACCGTCTATCCGAGCGAGACCCGTTCGGCTTTTCCCAGCCTTGTCACCGGCGCCACGACCGATCGGCATGGCATGGTCGGTAACAAATACGTCGACCGCGCCGTTACGCCACCGCGCTACATCGATACTTCCGACGCAGTTCTACTGCGCCGGCTGGACGTCGAGAGCGGTGGCCGGCTTTATTCGGCGCGCTCGCTCGGCGAAATCTTGGCCGCGAGCGGACGGAGCCTCGCTGTCCTCGCCACCAATACGCCGGGAACGACCCGGCTCTTTCATCATAACGCTGAGGATTTCGGCCATGTGCGCCTCTCCGGTCATTTTCGCGAGGTCTGCACGCCAGATGATGTGCTCACCGAAATCGAATCCCATGTCGGTCTGTTGCCACCAGCTCCGCCCAAGATCGAGCCGGACCGCACCGGGCAAGAATGGATTACTTCTGCCTTCTTGGACGTTGTTTGGTCGAAATCTCATCCCGATGTCACGATCCTTTCCTATGGCGAGCCGGACGTCACCTCGCATTTCCACGGCACGGGCGCGGAGGCGACGTGTTCCATCATCGCCCATTGTGACCACCAGTTCGGCCGTGTGCTCGACTGGTGGGAAGCGGAGGGAAGGCAGGCCCGAGTGCAAATCATCGCGATCTCGGACCACGGCCACATCACCGGCCATACGCGCATCTCGGTCGCCGACAGCTTACGTGCGGCCGGCTTTAGTCCCGGCGTCGCACCTGCTCCTGATGTTGATCTGGTAGTGGTGCCGGGCCAGGTCGGCGCTCTCTATCTTGCCAATCCGGATGAGGCGAACGTAGCCCGGTTGGTGGCCACTATTACGTCCGAGCCGTGGTGCGGGCCAGTCTTCACGCGTTCAAAGGACGCGGTCAACGGCATCGCTCCCGGGAGCCTCTCAAACCGCCTCGTCTTCGCGGATCATGTCCGCGCGCCGGATGTTGCCTTTTCTTTCCGTGCCGACGATAGCGTCGACGCATTCGGCCTCGTAGGCGGCACCTTCTATGACAATGATCGCCGGCCCGGTCTCGGCCTTCACGGCGGGCTGCATCCAAAGGAACTCGCAGCCTTGGGGATAGTCGCGGGATCGGCTTTTCCGAACATTGGGTCCGCATCTTCTTTGTCGTCGGGGATTTGCGACCTGGCGCCGACGATCCTAAATCTGCTTGGCATTGACGCACCGTTGACGATGGGTGGACGGGTGCTCAACGAACTGCTGAAGTGGCCCCAGGCTCCTGATATTTCCATACGTGAGGAGGTCTTCGAGGCGCATCTCGGAGGCTATACACAGGTGCTCCGGCGCGAGCACGTCGGCGCTGCCTGCTACATTGCTGGTGGCTGGAGTTTCTCTTGAGGTACTGAACTCCCAGACTGAACGCCAAATGTCTTTTGCGGATCATCGATCAGACGGGCTTTCCCAAGAAGGGCCGGCATTCGGTCGGGGTTTGCACGGCAATATTGCGGCCAGTTGATCTCGCCTTTTCGAACGCGCTGTCACCGTGCGATGCGGCACGCATGAATAACACTTAGATCTCGACGACAAGAGTATGGTTGCGCCCCTGTCGGAGGCCGCACAGCGCTAGAATATCGATGGAATGCGGAGTCATCACGCGAAAGATCGTTGCGCAGCTTCGCGGTCCCCTTGCGCTACGGCAAGCTGACCATTGCGTCGAACTCGCTGGAAAACTCCCAAAAGCTTGACGGCGACAAAGTCGAAACGCGACCGATCAAAGGCACAATTGCGCACTCCGAGGCGACGATCATACCATTCTCGGCACAGTCCTTTTCAGACGCTGAAGGACTTCAGCGCGAAGAGGGCTTCAATGATCGCAGCTGACAGTTGAAGGCAAGCGGATCGAATGAGGTCTACAGCCCGGCGCTGAAACGCTGTGCAACCGTGGCCCGGAAGACAACCGTGGCTCCATGTGTCATCGCGAATTCTGCAAGTTCATATCGAATTAGTCGATGAACGTCATCCGACTGTAGCAATTCGGGCTTCTATGTTCTCGCACGTCGACGGCATCCGAAGGAAATGCCGCCGACACGCGTCTCGCGTGACGTTTCGCTGTCGGTAGGCTCGCGTCGAACATGCATTGAACCATTGAACATTGAACGAGGAGGATACACATGAGCATGGCATTCACTGGCAAGGCGGCGGGCTTCGCATTGCGCCCGGCCTCAGCACATCTCGGCGCGGATCTCGTCGACTTCAACCTGTCCTCTTTGCTCGCGAGACCGTCCGGGACCGCGGTGAGGGAATTCAGGGACGCGCTCAACCAGTATCTCGTATTGAGAGCGAGCGACACGGCCTCGACTCATGACCAGCTCGTGCAATTCGCAAGCTTATTCGGAGATGTCCTCTCCGACCGCAAGAACGCGGAAGAAAAGGATTCGGTGCAACTTGGCAGAGCTGAGCTCAAGGTGCTCTCAAACGCCGTAGCGCCCGACGGCAGGCCGCTCGGCGACAAGGGCTCGGGGCCACAAATATGGCACACCGACGGTTCCTTTCGCGAAACCCCAAATGCCTATTCTCTTCTCCATTGCGTGAGCGCGCCTGCCGATCCGCCGACAACCTCCTTCATGAGCGCCTACCAGCTCTATGAATCGCTGCCTGCAGATCTGAAGACTGAGATCGCCGAGCTCAATGCGATTCACAGCGTTCATAACCGCTCGCAGGACTTCTGGGATTTCATGGAAGGCGCCTCGGTTAGCCCTGAGAAGCGCGCGGAAGGTGCTCTTCACCCCCTCGTCAGACTGCATCCGGAAACCCGCAGACCACTCCTCTACTTGCCTCGTCGTCGCGATGCTCTCATCCAGGGGCGCTCGTCGCTCGAGAGCCGACTTCTCATGGAGCGCCTCTGGGCGGAAGTCTTCCGCTCGGGGGGCTTCTGGGGCGTTGCCCTGAAGGCCGGCGATTTCGTATTCTTCGACAACCGCGCCGTTCTGCACAATCGCGAGGGATGGCCGGCGGCACAGGAGCGCGTCGTCTTGCACCTGGCGGTAGCCGGCGAGAGGCCGATTGCCGCCTTTCCTGGCGATCGCATCCGACGCGACGCGGCCTGAGGAGCCTTACCGCTCGGAATAATCGGGAGGCTCCGCTTCGCGGGCGCGTAGATTGGCGATATTCGCCAGGATGATCAGTGTGCCTTCGACGCGCGTCGAAGGCAGCAGGACCGATAAAAATTGAGCAAATCGAACGCACGAATTCGCGAGGCACCGAGCTCCCGATTTCGACATGCCGATAGGCAAAGGTGATCACTCCCAGCGCAAGCAGCATCATGGGTAGCGAGCAGGAACACAAATGAAACAAACGAAGGGAAAAATTCGGCGATCTAAGCACGATTGCGATGAGCGTTCTATGTGTTTAGTCCCGGCATTTGCTGGAGCGGTTTAGGTTTGAATCGTTCTGGCTGGGAAGTCGAGCATTGCAGATGTATTCGTAAGGCGAGAGGCCCTTCAGGGGTCTTCAGCCGCCGAGCGTAGTTGTATGCGTTGATGAAGTCGGCAAGGTGAGCTTCGAGCTGATCGTGTCGATCATAATGGTTGCGTTGGACGGTTGCTTCCTTGATCGTGCGGTTCATGCGCTCGACTTGGCCATTGGTCCAGGGATGCTTGATCTTAGTCAGGCGATGTTCGATGCCATTCTCTTGGCAGTGCACATCAAACATATGTGTCACGTATCTTGCCGTCGGGCCGCCCGCGTAACGCAGTGGGAAAGTGAACTAGATCCCATTGTCGGTGAGAACGGTGTGGATCTTGTAGGAGACAGCCGCGATCAGAGCTTCGAGGAAGGCGGAGGCTGAGGTCCTCCCGTCTTCCTGACCAGTTGCATGAAGGAACACTTGCTTGTGCGATCGATAGCGACATAGAGGTAGAGCTTGCCTTCAGCGGTCTGGAGCTCAGCGATGTCGATGTGGAAGTAGCCGATCGGATAAGCCTTGAATTTTTTCATCCAAGGCTTGCTGCCTTCCTCCGGCAATCGGCTGATGCCGTGGCTGGAGGCAGCGATTCAAGGATGATCGCGTCAGATACGGGATAGTTGACTGGTGCGCATAGAGGCAATCGTCAAGCGGCAGTAGCGTATGCCGCCGGAAAGCGACGATGACCGCCTCCTCCTCGATGGAAAGCACTGTCGGTTCGGCTTCCCTGGGACCTGTCGGGAGATCGGCGACGGTCTCACGCAGCTTCCACTTCGCGACAGTCTTCTGGTTGATCCCGTAGCGCTTGGCGAGCGCTCTCAGGCTCTCTTGACTATTTTGTATTGCTCGACAGACAACCTCAGTCGTTGTGGCGCAGCCGTGTAAAATTTGTCCCATAGCGCATCCCTCGAATCGTGCGATACCGCCGGACCAGCGCAGTGAGTATGAAGAAAGCGAACTCCGTGGAGGTCTCTCGTGTCTAAGCATGCACTTGGAACCGAGCTGCTTCGCGGAAAGGCAGCCAGCAGGAACGTAGGAACGGCGTATGACGCCCCCCATTGGGAGCAACCTTCCCGGATCAAACGCAGCCCAGCACTTCGGAGCAGTCCGTCGATATATCTCAAAGCTCGATCATCTTTTTGTCGCAACTCCGCAGCAACAAAGCGCGAATACTTTCCGCCACGTTCTTGCCTCTCGGATCTGAGCCACAAGGCGCCTTTTGACCTAACTTGGTGCATCTGGATTGGCGACGATCCACACCATTGGCCCAAGCGGACCTGCGTGGGCGCGATGGAGCCGGACCTCGTCGCAAAGCGCGTGCGCCATGCACCTGCGGTCATGGTGATGTGCAAGGCTGAAAGCGGCCTGCGTCGCCGCGCTTAATCATCGCTCTTCGGCTTTCTTCGGCTTAGAGCGACCGTCTACATCCACAAAGACCTCGTGCGTTTCAGTAAGACCCTGAGCAAATGTCGAAACTGACAAGTTGCGACGATCTCCGAGCTTGTAAGTGCGGACTTGAGCGACGCCGACAATCTGCTGGCGCGCGGCTAGCAGTTGTGATGCCCTCTCCAATTTGATCAGTAGGTTTTGACGACAATCAGCGCATCATCGGCACCCGCGCGATCTGTCCGCGAGGCACGAATCCGTTTTCGTTGTTAGGGGGTCATGAGCATTAACGAAGCCCAGCAAAAGATACGTCCCAATCGGGCCACAACTCGCGTTTTGGCCTGATCACCCAACTCGCCTGCGGAGCCGACGGCAACTATGCAATCGTCTTCCACAGCGACCGCAGCATTCGGAATTGGCTTGCCTCCAAATCCATGATCAATGTTGCGTCGTTCAATAGCAAACTGTGTTTCGGCATGAAATAAGGACCCCGTTTTCGGGGTGATCGGCATCCAATCGGTGGACGCCGATAGGGGGTCCCAGTCGGGGTCTGACTCATTTCTGATGAAGTTTGCCAGGCGACTGTGGTTCTCAAACGGAGAATCAGCGCCATGCGGACGGGCTTTCAAATCTCATCGTTAGTACCGAGTGGTTTGGTGTTTGATGGTGTAAGTGATTCAATGGACTCGCTTATTCTGGCTGTTAGGTCGGCAGCTGCGGAGGCTCGGTGTCCTTTGTGCGCGACAGCGTCGAACCGCATCCATAGCCGCTACGTCCGGCATGTTGCCGATTTGCCATCGGCGGGCAGAAAGGTTCGCCTCCGATTGCTCACGCGGCGCTTCACATGCGAGGTGCCGCATTGCCGCCGACGTATCTTCGCGGAACGGTTCGGAGAAGACGTCGTTCCGCTTCGACGGCGTCGGACGGCACGGCTCGAACACATCGTCCATCACCTGGGGTT
>NZ_JBVVPP010000078.1:0-24665 GCF_055811315.1 Bradyrhizobium sp. MI1.4
GTCGTTGTCGTGACCGACGCTGGCCCGCAATTGCTCACTTCTCGTGCTTCCCGCACGATACCGGTGGTCGCCAAATAAACCGACAGAAAGCCCGCGGCGTAAGGAAGAGCCATGCCGAGCTCGCCGTAAGCCTCAAGCGACCATCATGTTTTATTGGCGTTACGGCTGTACCCCAATGGCCACATGGGAGCGACGGATATCGGCAATCGGACAGCGAATGGGGCCGCTCAAGGGCGCGCTGCACAGGTGCCATCATCGTAGTGGATTGGTAAGTTGAGGGTCTAACATGCACAGCGTTGAACAGTTCCGCGGCTTGCAGCGTGAGGTAACCGCGTGGCGCCGCTATCTTCACGAGAATCCCGAGCTCGACTTTCAGGTACATAATACGGCAAGGTTCGTGGCCGAGAAGCTCGCCTCGTTCGGTATTAATCACATCGAAACGGGGATCGCTGAAACCGGCATCGTTGCCTTGATTCAAGGGGAGGGGGGAGACGGTCCCACAATCGGATTGAGAGCCGACATGGATGCGCTGCCAATCCTGGAAGCCTCAAACAAACCATGGACTTCGAAAGTACCGGGTAAAATGCACGCGTGCGGGCACGATGGCCATACTGCTATGTTGCTGGGAGCCGCGAAATATCTTGCCAGGACGCGCAACTTCAAGGGCTGCGTCGCACTGATTTTTCAGCCAGCGGAAGAAGTCGAACTTCCCTCTGGCGGCCTAAAAATGGTCCGGGAAGGAATCATGGACCGCTTCAGCATCTCCAAGGTATTTGGGATGCACAACGCGCCGGGCACCGACGTCGGCAGATTCGGTATTTGCGATGGGCCGATCATGGCCTCGCAGGACGATTTTGACATCGTCGTGAAGGGGCGTGGCGGCCATGCGGCCAAGCCGCACGAGACCATCGATCCAGTCGTGATTGCGGCACAGATCATCGTCGGCCTGCAAAGCCTCGTCTCGCGCAACACGAATCCAATTGATTCCCTCGTAATCTCCGTAACCAAGTTGAATGCCGCTAACGCCTACAACATTATTCCCGATCACGTCGAGATGGCTGGCACGGTCAGAACTCATGTTCCTGACTTGCGAGATTTCGCCGAACGCCAGATCATGGCAGCCGCCCAAGGCATAGCGCAGGGATTTGGCGGAGATGTTGAGTTTAAATATTGTCGGTCCGTCCCGGTGACCTTGAACCACACCGATGAGACGAACCTGGCGATCAGGGCGGCACGCCGTCTCGTCGGGTCCGCTTCAGTGGACGAGAACATCAAGCCGCGTATGGGGGCCGAAGACTTTGCCTACATGCTCGAGGCCCGGCCGGGCGCTATGATTTTCATTGGAAATGGACCGACCGCTGGTGTGCACAACCCGGCATATGATTTCAATGATGAAGCTTTGCCGTATGGCATCGGCTATTGGGTGAACTTAGTTGAGACATTGCTAGCAGCCTGACCCCGCATCGTGGCGCGAGCGCATTGAAGCGATGGTTGCTCGGTTTCGCAGCGGAATGTCGTCGACGAACGGCGGGTGCAACTCATCCGCTGGAAGGCCGACTTATGGCCCGACAGAGCATTGACGCACTCTGCACGCGCCTGCACGACAGCTAGAGGGCCGCATCTGCGCGAACCTGACTCTGGGTTAGAAAGAAGCTCGCCATTGGGACGATCATCCCCTCGTCCAGTTTGCGGGCCTGCTTATAAGCAAGCCAGCTCAAGAACATTGCTGACCTCAGATCAAGGCGCGGGTGGGGCAACAGGGGTTCATCAACACCTGCGTGACGCCCAAAGCACAGCGTTTGGTCCTGTGATCAAGTACCCTTTCGTGAGATGGCGAGATCGATTCGGATGTGAACGCAGTGACTAACCTCAGATCCCAATCTTATCACCCTCTCCTCTGGGACATGAACATTCAAAAGCACGAGTGGGCCAAACGGCAATGGTCAGAGCGACCGCGCCGACGCAGCACGGCAACGCAGCGCCTCGCGGGGATGGGGATGCCTGGCCCCACCAATTTGTTGAAGCTGTTTAGTGCTTAAGTCCTCATAACATGCGGCCGGGCTAATTGGAACGCCGTGATCACTTTTTCGATGTCATCCGCACAGTGAGCCGCACTTACCTGCATGCGGATCCGCGCAGCACCTTCCGGTACTACAGGATAGGAGAACGGAACGACGAGAATGTCGTGCGCACGCACAAAGTCAGCAATCTGGACCGCGACCGCTGCATCCCCGGTCATCACGGGCACAATTGGGTGATCCCCGCCCAACACTTGAAATCCAAGATCGCTCAATCCTTGACGTAATTGACGAGTGCGAGCAGCGAGATTGTGCCTCAGATCGTCTGCTTTTTCTGCCAAGTCAATTGCCGCCAATGAAGCCTCACAGATCGCGGGCATCAGTGAGTTTGAAAAGAGGTATGGGCGCGCACGCTGTCGCAACCAGCAAATGATCTCACGACGTCCCGAGACGTACCCTCCCGACGCACCGCCAAGTGCTTTGCCGAGCGTGCCCGTAAGAATATCGATCTGATCTTCTAACCCGTACCGGGCTGGCGTTCCACGCCCTTCTGGGCCAATAAACCCTACGGCGTGAGAGTCATCGACCATGACCAACGCGCCATAACGCCTTGCAAGTTTGCAGATTCCAGGCAGATTAGCCGTAGCACCATCCATGGAAAACACGCCGTCGGTCACAACGAGCACTGTTCGGCAGGTACTTGCCTCGCTCAGAGCCTGCTCTAGTTCGCTCATATCATTGTTAGCATAGCGAAAGCGCTTCGCTTTGCAGAGCCGAATCCCATCTATAATGCTCGCGTGATTCAGGCCATCGCTGACTATCGCATCATCAGCGTCCAGCAGCGCCTCAAATAGTCCGGCGTTCGCATCGAAGCAGGAGCCGAATAGGATCGTGTCTTCCGTCCGAAGATAGCTGGAAAGCCTGTTTTCAAGCGCGCGATGAACTGAGTGCGTTCCACAAATGAATCGCACCGAGGACATTCCAAAACCATGCCGCTCGAGACCGGCATGTGCGGCTTGCACCAGGGCTGGGTGATTGGCCAGGCCGAGATAGTTGTTGGCGCACATGTTCAGAAGCTCGCGCTCGCCGAGTGCGCGCAGCTGAATATGCGTCGACTGGGGCGAGGCGATCTCTTGTTCGAATTTCAGGAGTTTCCGCGATGATAGCTGATCGAGATTGCTACGAAGTCGCTGCCCAAGTTGCGATCGCATGGTTCATTTCCGATCAAGGATAAAGAATGGCAGTCGACCAAGCGGGATCAGCGTGCTTTTGCCAGTAGAGATCCGTCAGCCGGCGGGTGATGGATCCGACCTGCCCTTTGGAAATCTTGGTTTCATCGATGCGCGTCACTGGCATGATGCCGCCGGCAGTGGAGGTAATGAACACCTCGTCAGCCTTCTTGATCTCGTCGCGGCTGATGTCGGCTGCAGTAGCGGCTAGTCCGATCTCAGCACAGAGATCGAGGACGGTTCGACGCGTGATACCCGGCAACACACCAAAAGCCGGCGTCCTCAACGATCCATCCTTTACAAGAAACACATTGAAGCCAGGTCCTTCCGCGACATTCCCGTTCGTGTCTAGTATCAGCGCCGACTCCGCGCCTTTGTCGTAGGCGTCGAAAAGACCCTTCACGAGATCTAGCCAATGATAGTTCTTGATCGTAGGATCGACCGAGTTAGGCGGAATACGGACGGTCTCGCTGATCGCCACGTGCAAGCCTCTTTCCAATTGTTGCTTGTTGGCAACCGAGCCATAAGGCACAGCAAACGCGATAAAGCGGTTCTCTGCTTGACGAGGATCGCGACTGAATGTCGGCGATGATCCGCGCGTGCAGATCATCTCAACGTAAGCCGATTTGTGGCCCGACAAGGCGACACACTGATCGAGGATCGACGCGATGTTCTCGCGGTTGCAAGGCAGCTTCATTCGAAGGCGTTCAACGCCTGCCAAAAAACGATCAAGATGCAAATCCAACCGGAAAAACCGGCCGTTCCAGACGTGCACCGTGTCGTAGGTTGCGTCTGAGTGCAACAGACCCCAATCGAGCACAGAGATCTTGGCCTCGGACATCGGCAGGTACTGCCCATCCATGAAAGCGACCCCATGAGGGTAGCGCCGGTGGTCGATGTGATGCTGATCGATTGCTGAAAGCACAGTTGAGGGGTTTGTCATCGGAGTCATTTGCAAGAGGGGGGATTGAGACAAGCGACGAATTCTTGCTTCGGGAAAACAAGGATCTCGGACATGGTGCTCCATCAAGATGTCGAGGATCGGAACGGCCGGCCCACTGAACTTAGTCACGGTTGGACGTTAGCAGCCCCACGAGCCGCATTCCTCCAATGTGGCACCTCGTCTGGCCTAAATTCTGCGTCCGAACGGAATGGGTGAAGCTTTCATACGATCGAGACGCGCCTTGAGTATCCCCTCCATGCCGATGGTCGCCCGCTGTTGCACGATCAAGATCTGGGGAATTCCGTGACGCAGAATGTGTGTATCCGTGGCAGGTATGAAACGACCGGCTGACTTGTTCGGATCAGACTATCTGGTTGATGCTGGGAGCCGGCCGCAACCAAATGAAAGTGGGGGCCATCGCCGCAGCTATCGGGGGCCATGTACGTGTCGGCCTCGAAGATTCGCTCTGGAGTGCGCGCAAACTGGCCACCAGCAGTACCGAGCCAGTGCGGATCGCTCGCAATTATCGAAGAGTTAGGTCGAACGGTCGCCACGCCCGACGAAGCTCGTGAGCTTTTGTCGCTCAAGGGAGGCGATGCGGTGAATTTTTAACCATCGCGACAGTGGATGATGGCGCTGATCGCCGCAAGATCGTCCCGAGCAGGAGTTCGATCGTTGAATTTCCTTAGCGTGGAAGGCGCGCGCAATGCAGACGTCGCGAGCCCAAGCGTCAGATAAGGCACAGAGAGGAAGAGGTGATCGGTTGTCCCGTAAACGGCACGATGGCTTCGCAGCCGGCGACACCGCGCGGCGGTCAAATAGATCTCTGTTGGTTTCCGCGGCTCTGAAGCGCGTGTCGGGAGATTGAATGCTTCAAGTTGTGGCGATAATTCGCAGTAATTCTGCTTCGCGACCGCTCATATTAGTGAACCTCAGCTTCATGAGCCCGGTACTATCTATTTTAAGGGCGCCGATACGCCGATACGACGTGAACATCTTTTCGGATGGAGCAGCAACTGTGTGGTGACAGCACCTAGCGGGGTATAGCTCGCGCGTTGCGGTGGTCTACGAGCAGCTTCCTCGAGTGGTGACAAATGGGGTTGGAGCCCGTGTAGCGGGTGGTAGAGATCTCGATAGAGTTCGGGGCGCGCGAGACGGATGCGCTCAAAATCATGCCTGAGAGTAGAAGGTCAATGTCTAAGAATTCAAAGTTCATGTCTGGGAAGCTGCCGCGGACGGTCGGGTTGTTGGGGGGTGGGACGATCGGCGGCGGGTGGGCCGCACGATTTGCCCTCAACGGAGTAGATGTGCGGCTGTATGATCCAGCTCCCGGTGCGCTCGAGCACGTTCAAAAGACTTTGGATCATGCCCGCCGGATATACGAGCGACTGACGCGGGCTCCGCTACCAAAGGAAGGTTCCCTGACTCTTGCGGAGACGGTAGGCGACGCCGTGCGCGACGTGGATCTCGTGCAGGAGTCTGCGCCGGAGCGCTTGGAGCTCAAGCAGGAGCTGCTCACGACCGCCAGTCGGGCGGCGCGACCCGACGCGCTGTTCTGCTCTTCGACGTCGGGTCTTCGCCCGTCGTTGCTGCAGGCGAAGATAGAGCATCCCGAGCGTCTGCTCGTTGCGCACCCGTTCAACCCGGCGTATTTGCTCCCGCTCGTCGAACTGTGTGCCGGACAACAGACGGCGCCCGACGCCATGGCGCGAGCGGACGAGATTTACCGGATGATCGGTATGCACCCGCTCGTCGTGCGCAAGGAAGTTGATGGATTTATCGCCAACCGGCTGCAGGAAGCGATGTGGCGCGAGGCGCTGTGGTTGGTGCGCGATGGTTCGGCGACTGTGCAGGAAGTCGATGACGCAGTCCGCTACTCCTTTGGCTTGCGTCGAGCGGTGGTCGGTCCTTTCCGGATGAGCGGCGGGGGGGCCGGGATTCGCCGCTACCTAGAGCAGTGGGGACCCATGCTGAAATGGCCGTGGACGAAGCTCACCGACGTGCCGGAGCTCACCGGCGACTTTTTAGACACCCTGGCCGAGCAATCAGACGCGCAAGTGAAAACAGATAACCTTACAGCCACCGAGATCGTATCTAAGCGCGACGAGGCGCTTGTGGCCGTGCTGCAGGGGTTGCGCGATCAGGAGTTTGGCGCGGGCGAGACGCTGGCGCGGTGGGAGCAGGGGCTGCGAGACCACGCTGGGAACAAGGATTAGAAAGTTTGGGGCCAGCAGTACCCAGGCTAGCAGTGGATACGACGATGCGCCAGCGGAGGGCTCACGAGTGCCTGCTAGTCCGAGACAGCTAACGAGCGGGCGTGATTGTGTGGAACGAGCTGGCACAATCCCCGGCCATGCTGATCGTCGAACTCGGTAGCGGCAGATGAAGAGTGCTGCAGGCTTTTCAGCGGAATAACGCGCCACGCATATCTGGAATGAGGGTAGCGTACGAATCATGATTGCCGAAGGTGGGGTCGTCCTAGGGCATGCTTTGGTTTTAACGCTCGGCAAGGCCAATGCGATCGCGGGCGGACCGCATTGTGTGGCCATCGCTGACGGGGACATCGTTCGGATGAACTCTCTGGAGCTTACGACGCGGAGCCATGTTGAAAGCTGGATTCAGTTCCTCGCGCCGGTTATCGTTTCCGCTGCTATCGGGGAGGCGACCCGCCCTGAGCTTGCCTCTTTCGCAGGCGGACTATGACATGTTCGCCACCGCCAGCGTTAAGCGCCGTACAACAGTGACAGCGTGCCCCCCAGTAAATGCCTGCGGCGGTCAACTCTTCCGCTCTTCGGTGTCAAGACCGTTGATTTCGTCCAGTACATCGCCGGCCCGGCAATAGCGATGATCCTGGCCGATTTTGGCGCTACTGTCATGCATATCGACTCGCCAGCCGGTCCCCTCTGGGACGGCCCTGCCAATGCGACCCTTAATCGAAACAAGCTGATGGTTTCAGTCGGCTTAAAGACTGAGAAAGACTTATCGCAAGCACAAACGCTGATCGCCGACGCGGATATTGTCATCGAGAATTTCCGTCCGGGAGTTTTGAGCCGGCTCGGCATTGACTTCAGCGACTTGCGCAAGACTTGCCCAACCCTGATTACCCTTTCCATTCCCGGCTTTGCTTCCAACCATCAACCCCGTCGCGAGTGGCGTGCCTTTGAGCCCGTCATCGGGCGTCCTCCGGCTTATTCACCGACATGGGCTTGAATCGTGTGTTGAAGGGTATCGACGCGTCCTTCTCGCCGCTACCACTCCCATCGACCTACGGTACGGTGCTGTCCTTTTCGGCTACTGTGCTGGCGCTTCAGGCGCGGGAACGCAGCCGAATCGGCGACCACATCGAGGTGCCTCTTGCATGCGCAGTCATGGAGGGGCTCGCATATAGTTCGATCGGCATTGACCAGCTTCCGCTTCGCTACAAGTCGCACCGTGAGCGAGAGATCGCCCGGCGGCGCGAAGGCGCTTGCCGACGAACCTCTCCTGTGAGGAGGCGCAGGAGCTCCTTATCCGCAACTATAAATTCGATCGCTACGCGATCCGCTTGCCTGTCGGAAAAACCTATGTGCTGACTCCCGCGGAACAATACGGCGCGTCGATGCGGCAAGTTCTGCAGGACTGCAATACCGCGAAACCGAAATTGACGCGCTGTCCGGCGCGAAGTCGTAAGTGAAAGCTGGAGCACCGAGTATCTGCCCAGCTGAGGAGAAGGCCAATGCGCGCCATGGAATGATTCGTCGGTGCTTAACAGGGATGAGAAGTTCAAGTTGGGATCCATCGCACCGCATGTGAGACATGAACGACAGATCCCGAAACGCAAAGCTGGGTTCTGAAGCTCTACTAGCCGAAAAAGCACCACCAACCGGAACCGAAAACAGATACGCTCGGGACCAAGAAAAACAGTACGAAGGGATTACTATCATGATCGCCGATCGAGCAGCCGGTAGACCGGAGACGGGGGATGCAGGCGCGCAAGACCTTGCTCGCCCGCTCCACGGGATCCGTGTGGTGGACCTCACGCACGTCTTGGCTGGCCCACTTTGCACCACGATCATGGCGGACTTGGGAGCAGATGTCGTTAAGGTCGAGAGGCTTGGTGCGGGGGATGTCTCGCGCCAGGTGGAGCCCTTTCGCGAAGGAGAGAGCTATTATTTTGCCGCTCTAAATCGGAACAAGCGCAGCTTGGCCCTTGATCTGAAGCGGGATGTCGCGAGGCAAGCACTTGAGAAATTGGTGCAGCGAGCTGACGTTTTGGTCGAGAATTTCCGTCCAGGTACGCTTGACTCGCTCGGTTTCGGTTACGATCGTCTTTTGGATCTAAATCCAAGGCTCGTCATCTGTTCTATCTCGGGATTCGGCCAGACTGGTCCGTTGCGAGACTACAAAGCATTTGACCTCGTGGCCCAAGCGATGACGGGGTTGATGAGTCTGACCAGAGAGCCGGGCAGGCCTCCTTTGCGTATTCATATGGGCGACATCCTTACTGGGATCTATGGCGCCCTCTCGGTCGCATCCGCTTTGGTCGGCCGCCTCAACTCCGGTAAAGGGTGTGTCATTGACCTGAGCTTATTCGAAACGCTCCTTACAACGTTCCCATACTTCGCAGGCAATTACTTGGCTGATGGCGAACTCCCCCCGCCCATAGACGCCGGTTCCAGCGCGGTCCCGTATGGTGTCTTTCCCGCCGCCGACGGGGAGCTTGTCATCGCAGTCTACGGCGATCACATGTGGCGGTCACTGTGCTGCGGCCTAGAGCTACCCGGACTCGCGGCAGATGCAGAGCTGAATACAAATGCTGGGCGTGTCCAACGATGGAAGGAGGTCGAGGCTGCTCTCGTCGAGCGGTTGAAGGCGAAGACGGTCGCACAATGGTGCGAAATATTGGCCACCGCCGGGATTCCGCATGCTCCTATGCTTAGCGTCGCTGCTGCACTGGATCATCCGCACACCCGCGCTCGGGGCATGATCGTCGAGTTCGAGCATCAAAAGTGCGGCACTATCAAAGCAGTCGGTAGCCCCATTCACATCAACGGCGCTCCAATCCCGGGTTCTGCAACTCCCGGACCGATGCTTGGGGAGCATACCGAACAAGTGCTCGCTGAACTCGGTTTCAACTCAGCTACCATTGCCCGGCTTCGGGCCGAGGGCGCAGTCGGACCATGATGTCCCTGAAGTCGAGCAAAACATTCAACTCATGTGAGGTGGAGAGATGCTCATCACGCGCTCACGACCGAACAGTTTTCGCAATTTACGGCTGAACATATTACCGGGAAAATCCGATGGATCTCGCTTTCACAGAAGATGAGCGGGCGTTCCGTTACGAGCTACGCCAGTATCTGCGTGACAATGTGCCAGCCGAGACGCGGCGCAAACTTGTGGAAGGCCGGCCATTGTCGAAAGACGAGATGGTCGCCGGAGCACGTGTCCTCAACAAAAAGGGAATCCCATATTGGCCCAAAGAGTACGGCGGTGCAGGATGGTCCCCGGCACAGCAGTACATTTTCGAGGAAGAGGTACAAGCATTTGCCGGGGCGGCCGTGTACGATTTTGGTGTGTCTCTGATCGGACCGGTGATCTATACTTTCGGCAATGAGGCGCAGAAGAGCTATTACCTGCCCCGGATCATCAACGTCGAAGATTGGTGGTGCCAAGGCTTCTCGGAACCTGGGGCAGGGTCCGATCTCGCCTCACTCGGGACTCGGGCCGTGCGCGACGGGGACGACTACGTCGTCAACGGTCAAAAGACCTGGACCACGTTGGCACAACACGCCGATTGGATCTTCTGTCTGGTACGGACCAATCCCGATGTGAAGAAGCAACTAGGGATCTCCTTCCTTCTTGTCCACATGAAGTCGGCGGGGGTCAGTGTCCGTCCGATACAGCTGATCGACGGCGGCTATGAAGTTAACGAAGTGTTTTTTGACAATGTCCGCGTCCCGGCTAAGAATCTCGTCGGCGAGGAAAATAGGGGTTGGGAATACGCGAAGATGCTGCTCGGCAACGAGCGCTTTGGCGGAGCCTGGGTCGGCGCTTCCAAGGAGCGCATCCGGCGCATCAAGAACCTTGCCGCGCGGTCTCGCGCTGGCGCGGAGCGGCTGATCGAGCAAGCAGCGTTCCAGCAGAAGGTCATTGAAATCGAAGTCCAGTTGAAAGCGCTAGAACTGACCCAGCTTCGCGCCGTCGCCAACGCATCAAAGCAGCAGAAAGGTGTCCAGGATCCGGCCAGCTCCATCCTCAAGCTCAAGGGAGCGGAACTTCAGCAGGCGACGGCCGGGCTCCTTATGGATGTGATCGGACCTTATGCCCTCCCCCATCTCTCGGAAGAGGAGCTCGAGGAGCGCAACCGCCCTCCGATTGGACCTGATTGGCCGTCGATGATCGCGCCCACTTACTTCTATAGCCGCGCAGCATCGATCTACTCGGGATCTCGAGAGATTCAGAAGAACATCATCGCCAAAGCTATCCTCGGGCTCTGATAATTCGAGGGTCAGTAGCACCGTCTCGGTTTAGGAGAATTCTAGAGTGGATTTCGATCTATCGGAAGAACAACGGCTTCTCAAGGATAGCGTCGAGCGACTGCTGCTTGAGAGCTACCGCCTCGAGGATCGCCGCGTGTATCAGGCGGGTGAGCGGGGCTTCAGTGATGTAATGTGGTCGCGCTACGCCGAGCTCGGCCTTCTGGCATTGCCATTTTCGGAAGAACAGGGTGGCTTCAACGGCGGTCCGGTCGAGACCATGATTGTCATGGAAGCGTTCGGTAAGGCGCTGATCCTGGAACCCTATTTCGCGACTGTGGTTCTTGCAGGCGGTGTACTTCGACTTGGGGCGAATGAACATCAAAAGGCCGCGCTGATACCAGCGATTGCCGAGGGCCGTACGAAAATGGCCTTCGCCTATGCCGAGCCGCAATCTCGCTACGACCTCTTCCATGTTGAGACGCAGGCGAAGAAAGTCGGCGACGGATGGCTCCTTAACGGCACCAAAGGCCTAGTCCTTCACGGCGAGGCGGCCGACACGATTGTTGTATCAGCACGGACGGCAGGGGATACACGCGACGAGGACGGAATCGGGCTCTTCCTTGTCGATGCCCACGCGCCGGGTCTCCGAAGACGTGGTTATCGGACACAGGATGGTCTGCGTGCCGCCGAGATCACGTTCGAAAAGGTAAGTGTTGAAGAGGCCAATGTCATCGGCAATCCGGCAGGGGCGTTCGCGGTCATTTCTCGGGTTGCGGACCAGGCGGTTGCAGCGCTTTGCGCAGACGCCGTCGGCTCTTTCCGCGAAATGCTAACCATCACCGTCGACTACCTTAAAACCCGCGAGCAGTTCGGGAAGACGATTGGCAGCTTCCAGGTGTTGCAGCATCGGGCAGCCGACATGTTTGTGGAGTTGGAGCAGTCCCGCTCGATGGCCATGTATGCCGCAATGATGACGGGCGAAGCCAACGTGACCGAGCGCGCGCGCGCAATTTCAGCGGCAAAAGTCCAGATTGGTCGCTCTACAAAAGTGATTGGTCATGAATCGATCCAACTGCACGGCGGCATCGGGATGACAATGGAGTACAGCATAGGCCACTATTTCAAGCACGTCATCATGCTCGACACCTTATTTGGCGATGCCGATTATCACCTGAGCCGCCTTGCCAAGCTCGGAGGACTCACCAGCGAGCAAGCGACTTGAACAGAGAGGCCGCGGCCACTTGCGGTTCATCTTGTTCGAAAGCTAGTGAGATAGTCTCGGTTCCACTGATAAAACCGGCGGCTCTGCAGACCTGATCTGATCTCCACTGTGGCCCCAACGTAGTGCCCTCCAGCCCCCTCTCGCGCTCGAGGCGTGGTCATTAACCTAGGCACCTCAGCGTGGGGGCGCCCAAATGCCAAACCGGCGGTACCCAAGTAAACGTTGTACTGAAACGTTCGCTGCCGTGCCGACTGACTCACGCGCCCAGAAAGCACTGCCTCGATTGATGCTCGATTGCAAGAAGGCTTCGGGCTTTCTCAATTAGGCCCGGGCATCGAAGCGCGTGCGGACGCTGCGATAGTTCGGAATATACAACGCAGTGCTTGGTTGGCGCGCTTAACCATCGCACTTCGCGATAACGCGCTCAATTTCGGCAACCTCGGCGGCAAAATTGGTGAACTCGACCTTGAGCTATCGCCTAAACTGAGGCCATGCGGCCACCGCTGTCTCGGCCGAGCAGCGCTGGCGCGCTGATCGCCCATCTTCCTTTGAATGGAGGTCGGCGATCGGCGGAGGAAAAGCAGAGATCATTTGTTCCTAAACTGCTGAGAAGCGGTCAACGCTTCCAAGCTGTCGACTGACCAAGTTCACTGGGAGGAGAGTCGGGATGAAACGGCGAACATTTCTAAAATTAACGATGGCGAGTGCTGGCAGCGCGCTGGCCACGCCATACGTAAACGCTCAATCGAAAACGTTCGCCGGCATCACATTGCGCATGAACGGCTTCGGCGGCAAGTGGGACGATGCGCTGCTGAAGGCAGCCGCTCCGCTAGAGGATAAGCTTGGGCTGAAGGTCCAAATGGATACCGGCACCCAATCGGCGCAGCTGATCAAGCTTCTCGCTCAGAAGGACGATCCCCCGTTTGACGTGTTTCAGGCTGATAGCCCTTACATGATCGAACTGACTCGGAATAGTATGATCAAGGAGATCAAGGCCACCGACGTTCCCAACATCAAGCGGATACTTCCGGGCTTTCGCGAATTCGGGGATTATGGTGTGCCGATCACATTGACGAGCATGGGGCCGGCGTACAATCCGAAATTTGTCAAGCCGCCCCTGACGTCGTACTCGGATTTGGCTCGGCCAGACTTGAAGGGGCGTGTCGTCGTTTTCCCTGCGACTTCAAGTCCCGGCAGTCTGTTCCTTCTTGGTCTTGCCGAAGAAAACGGCGGCTCGATGTCGAACATGGAGCCGGCATTCAAGGCGCTTGAAGCGGCGAAGCCCAATATTGTTGCTCTCGCCCAGTCAACAACTCCCCAGATGCAAATGTATCAGGCAGAAGAAGTCCATGCGGGCGTATTCTGGAAGTACGGCACCTCCCATTTGAACAGCAAGGGAATTGCGATCGAGTTCGTTGTCCCACCAGTAGGTATCTACTCCGTGACAACCTATCTAAACGTGGTGAAGGGCACGAAGTTCTCGGAAGCCGCGCACGCCCTTGCTGAGCAGTTTCTCTCCGACCAGGGGATGCTCGCGATAGCTGAGGGAACGCGGTCCGACGTAGCTACCGATTTCACATTACCCGCAGAGCTTAGTAATAACGTCGTGTTCAGTTCGCCTGAACGCATTGCCCAGAAAAAGACAATTGACTGGCAAAAGTGGGAAGAGGGCCACGGTGCTCGCATTGAGCGGTTCAACAGGATCATTCGAGGTTAGATCCGAACGACACTCTCAGGCCGCTGAGGGCTGCCCCGATCAGCGCCGACCTGAAGATGAACGCGAGGAGCCTCCTGTCGTTGCGCCCTAGCGGTAGGCGCCCGATTCCGTGATGACTCCTCTTAGAACCGAATTAGGCGCGACAGGCCTCAAGTCGAATGGTTCGCGATACTGCCAGTCAGGGAATCCACGATGATCAACAGAACTATTCGTTGTGAGCAGACGTTTATGTCACGCGGATCACTGTCAAGCGGCCGGGGAAGATGAATGCGCTCTGGGTCGAGCGCTCGGGTCGGGCAAGTGGACTTTCTGAAGGGCAGATCGGTTTCAGAGGCAGGTCTCGAACTGAAGACGGCTCTCCAGCTCTCACCCGCTGTCGCCGGCGGAAAGCGAAATCATGAAATAGCTAGGACGGCGGGATTGAAACTCATCTCAACGCTTCTTGATGGCACCGTGGCGAAGCCGCTGCTAAATCGCAGAAACATGACGATTGTGCTTTTGCTAGCCCCAATGGTCTTGCTTCTATTCGGATTTTTAGTAGTGCCCGTATTAGCGCTACTGCGATCAAGTTTTCTGCCGGGTAATCGTCTTCTCGAAGGAACTGGTTTCAGCCTGAAGCACTATCTGATGTTCTTTTCGGATTCTTATTATTCGTCAATGCTGTTGGAAACCTTCGTTGACGGATTAGTTGTGACTCTAGTCTGCCTGGCAATTGGGTTTCCCACCGGATACTCACTTGCTCGGCTCCCGGTTTTCGCGCGCCGGTGGCGAATGATTATTGTAATCTTGCCGCTGACTCTCAGCCTCGTAGTAGTTGTATTCGGCTGGTTGATCATACTTGGGCGCAATGGCCTGCTCAATTCTTTCCTTGTAAATCTCAAAATCTTATCCACGCCAGAAACCTTCCTTTTTAGTCGGCCAGCAGTAGTGGTTGTCTTGGTGCAGCAGTTTCTTCCATTCATGATCTTGTCGGTCATGAGTGTAGTGACGCAGATCGATCTTGTACTCGAACAGGCGGCTGCAAATTTGCGTGCTAATCGGTTCGCTACGTTCCGCAAGGTGATCATTCCAATTGCTCTTCCCGGCATTCTCGTTGGGTTCAATCTCGTATTCGTGTTGTCGATCTCAGCATTCGTGACGCCTCGGATCATCGGCGGAAGTCGCGTCGCTATGTTCGGAAGCCTCATTTACGAACGCATGATGGCGGAACTGAATTGGCCATCCGGGGCAGCAATGGCTGTGGTGCTATTCGTCTGCGGACTTGGCTTCACAGCAGCTCTCAATGCTCTCGCGGCTTCGCGGTTCATCATCGGGGGGCGGCGCCGTGAAGTCTGATCTTCTTGATTATCTGATGCGTGTCTCGGGAGCCGCAATTCGCGCGCTCGTCTATTCGATGTTGGCAGCCCCCGCGATCCTGGTGATTGCATCGTCTTTCACCAGCAGCGATACGATGGAATTCCCTCCAACCGGGTTTTCTCTGCGATGGTATCAAGCCGCGATCGAGAGTGAGCGCTTCATGGGTGCGCTTTGGACCAGCACTTACATTGCCGTGCTAGTTGCGCTCATCGCTCTGGTCATTGGATTCGCCGGTGCGTTCGCGATCAATCGATTTTCCTTTCGCGGAAAAGCGGTTCTGCTAGCGCTGGCCTTCTCGCCATTGGTTGTCCCTGCCGTGGTACTTGGGATCGGGTTGTTACAGCTGTTCGTGTGGCTCAATCTTGCCCGGACAATCTATCCCTTACTCATTGGTCATCTCGTTCTCGCGATCCCGTATGTTGTGCGGACGGTTCTCGCCAGTCTCGCCCTTCACAATCAACAACTCGAAGAGGCGGCGATGAATTTGCGAGCGACCCCGTTGCGGGTCATTAGGCGCATCACTCTGCCCCTCATTTTGCCTGGCTTGCTGTCGGCTGCGATCTTTGCTTTCGTTACATCGTTCGGAAACGTAACCGTATCGTCATTCCTCACCTATGGTGGGCATGCGACGCTCCCGGTACGGATCTTCGCTTACATGGATAATAGCTACGACCCGCTCCTGGCGGCGGTGTCGAGCATCATGATCGTAGTGACGCTGGCCATCATATTGTTAATTGAGCGGCTGATCGGTGCCGAAAGATTGGCGTAAGGGGAACGATGTGTCGAAAGAGCGAGAAAAGAATGGGGGCGAAAGCGACGAGTTTGTCGTCGAATTGCGCTCTGTATCAAAATACTACGGCGAAGTAGCCGCTGTGGCAGAGACCTCCCTTGATGTTCGACGCGGCGAGCTCCTTTGCCTGCTCGGACCGTCGGGTTGCGGTAAGACGACGACACTGCGCATTGTCGCCGGCTTTGTCGAGCCGACTTCCGGTACCGTGAGCATTAACGGCGTCGATATGACACACCAGCCGCCCTATCGGCGGGACACTGGAATGGTCTTTCAGAGCTATGCCTTGTTTCCGCATATGACGGTCGCCGAAAACGTCGCATTTGGGCTAGAGAATCTGAAATGGCCGCGCGAAGAACGTGAAAAGCGTGTTGAGGAGATGCTCAAGCTCGTTGAGTTGCCGCATTTAGCCAAGCGATTGCCGACCCAGCTGTCTGGTGGGCAGCAACAACGGATTGCGCTTGCCCGCGCGCTTGCAATGCGGCCAGCATTGCTTCTGCTCGATGAACCGTTTTCGAATTTGGATGCGCAGTTGCGGGTTCGTGTGCGGGAGGAGCTACGGGAGGTCGTACGTAGGGTCGGCGTCACGACCCTTTTTGTGACTCATGACCAGGAGGAGGCGCTTACGATGTCGGATCGCATCGCAGTCATGAACGCTGGTCAAGTCGAGCAGATCGGTACTCCTGGCGAAATCTATGAGGCGCCAGCGACATCATTCGTGGCAAAATTCATTGGTTGGTGTTCTCTGCTGAATGGGGCCGTAGGGCCGGATGGCGCTTTCACTTCGTCTGCTGGCCTTCGTCTTACAGGCCATTGGGCGGCGGGGCCGGGAACTGCGGTGATACGCCCCGAACACGTCAGGCTCTCGTTCGACGACGCAGCTGCACCCTCTCACCAAGCCCGGGTACTTCAAGCTCATTACTACGGAGGTGCGACTCGAGTGGTACTGGACGTGCAGGGAGAACAGCTCACGATGCAGGAGCGCTTCTCGTTTGGGCGCCACCCCAAGGTCGGGGATCTTCTCAATGTCAGCATTAACACGGGCGACGTTCGTATCATTTCGGCGAATGGAGCGTCTCTATATACGCATTAGCTTAAAGTTGAACTGAACCGCTCCGCGGCGTTCGACAACGGGCAAGCGCGATGTCTGATCATCGCTATGTTGAAAACAGGAGAAGGAAGGTGAGTGAAGTTGTAACTACGCGTCGGGAGGGCACGATCCTCGAGGTCACGCTCGACCGACCGAAGGCCAATGCCATCGACCGGAGCACGTCGGTTCTGTTGGGCCAGATATTCCAGGCGTTCCGCGACGATCCGGAGCTACGGGTTGCCATCCTGAAGACCGCCGGCGATAAGTTTTTCTGCGCGGGCTAGGACCTTAACGTGGCGGCGGACCGCGACGAGATTAACGCTGACTACGGCGTCGGTGGGTTTGGCGGGCTGGAGAGACTGCGCGACCTGAACAAGCCGGTGATCGCCTGTGTTAATGGTATGGCGGTCGCCGGCGGGTTCGAGCTGGCGCTTTCCTGCGATCTGATCTATGCGTCCGACCATTCCTCATTCGCTTTGCCGGAGATCACCGTCGGACAGCTTGCGGCCAGCGCAGCGATCAAGCTACCTAAGCGCATCCCCCACCACATTGCGAGAGAGCTTCTGCTCACCGGGCGCTGGATGGATGCCGCCGAGGCGAATCGCTGGGGGCTGATCAACGAAGTGGTGCCAAAGGAAAAACTGGAGCAACGCGTCTGGGAGGTTGCAAGATTGCTCGCGGGCGGGCCGCCGCTCGTCATTGCCGCGTTAGAGGAAACCATGCGTGTGGCTGAGGCGCTCTGCTACCAGGACGCTATCACCCGCGTGAGCAGCCGCCATCTTGCGACCGTCGACAAGCTGTACGGCTCCGAGGATCGTGTGGAAGGCGCCCGGGCATTCTCGGAAAAGCGCCCCCCAGTCTGGAAAGGAAGGTAGACGAGCAGACCACGCCGCGAGACCGCCGAATGGCATCAACAGCAGCTGCAATAGGATGTGACTGCACCGCTGACGGACGTCATTGAGGAAAAGCGAGAGCTGCCCGAACCATGCTTGCACCGACTTACTGCCGAACAACTCGGACACCTCGTGCCACGAGATGCCGACCGTCGGAGGTGGCGCTGCGGAGCTTATCAAGAGCAGGGCTTCCCCCCGGGGCAATAGTCAGGGTGAGCCGCGGCCATTCACCATGGTTTCCGCCCCGCATTTCGCCAGCTGGAGAATACCTGAAACTGGATCGTGCTGTACTCGAACAAGCACCGACAGCTTGCTGGACCTACGGCGCAAAGGCACTAGGTTGAAGGTTGGGTGTGGGAGAAAACCTGCCTCTGGCGCGCGGAAGCCTTGGAGTGCGGCTGAACCCTCTCACCATGATCAGAAAGGCTAATCATCTCGCGGGTGCGAAGCTTCGCGATTCTGGATAAAACACACAATTCCGACCGGTTTTGTACAGAATTCGGAGAAATCCGTCGCCGTCGGGTCTCTATAGTCGATCTGTCACGCCTTACGATTTGGACGTCTCAATGACATCGAAGAACAAAAGCTGTCTTGGAATCCTGGACTTTGACCGTGAGCCCGGCTGGGTGCGACCCACCCCGCGTCCCGGTTCGCTCATGAGCTCGGATACTTACGGATTTCCCGTCCTCATCGAGAGCGTCAAAGGATCGACCGTAGATCGCACAATGAGCGGCGATATTGCGCTCGTGCCGGCCTACGTCGCCGCCGCGCGCAAGCTCGTCGAACGAGGCGCCGTCGCTATCGGTTCGAACTGCGGTTTTGCGATCCGCTATCAGGCCGCCGTCGCTGCTGCAGTGGACGTTCCTGTGATGATGTCGACCCTAGTGCTTCTGCCGTCGATGCTACGCCAGTTGGCGCCGAGCGCTCTGGTCGGTGTTGTTACCTCGGATTCGACCCTCTTTACCGAGGATCTTCTTGGCGTCGCCGAGCCGACGGAGCGCGCAAGGGTTGTCGTTGTTGGCATCGAGGGCGGCAACATGGCGCGGAATTCAGCCATGAACCGGCCGACCGAGCCCGCTGAGGTCGAGGAGGATGTGGTCGCCTGCGTCTCGCGGTTGCTTGACGCCAATCCGAAGGTTGCTGCGCTGCTGTTCACGTGCACCTTGTTCCCGGCGATCACACCTTTGATACGTCGCAAGTTCGGGCGGCCAATCTACGACATCTCCACCGCGTGCCGGCTTGCACTCGAATCTGCTGTGTCCACCGGGCTCGTACGCGCTCCGAACGAATAGCCCCGCTGGGCTGGCCACGAACGGTAAATCGCATGATCTTCATTTATCGCTGTCCTGTTCAAGCGTCTTGGATGGACATCAACGGGCATATGAATGTCGTCCCGTATTTCAACGTGTTTTTCGATGCTTATACTCTGGCGTGTCGAGATCTCGGACTGGGTCAGACCTATTTCGAGCAAGGTCAATCCATGTTCGCGGGCGATCTGCACATAACCTACGTCCGTGAAGTTCGTGCAGGTGCCACCCTCACGGTCGAGACACGAGTCATCGACTTTGACGCAAAACGCTTCGTTCTCCATCAAGAGATGATCGACGACCGCGATGGTGCGCTCGCGGCAACAGCGGAGCATGTGCAGCTCAATGTCGGTGTCACGAGCCGCAAAGTCGAGCCGTTTCGTACCGAGGTTCTCGAGAGGCTGCGGAAGGCACAGCAAGATGAAGGCGAGAGCGCGCCGCGGAACGTCGGTCGCGCAGCAACCCTCAAGGCTGGAGCACCGGCCCGATAACTAACCGACCCGCAATTTTCGGAACCTCGCCTCTGGGGGCGGTCCTAACGGTGCCAATAGACAGGAGTTCTAGATGTCCCGAAAAGTCGTTCTAACGTGCGCGATAACGGGCGGGAATGCGGCAGTCGTCGCAAAGCATCCAGACCTTCCCAAGACGCCTTCTCAAATTGCGGCATCAGCCATCGATGCCGCAAAAGCAGGCGCTGCCATTGTTCACATCCACGTTCGCGAAGAGGACGGCACGCCTTCGAACCGTCTGGAGCTTTATGACCAGGTCGTAAAGAGGCTGCGCGAATCATCGACCGATGTTGTCATCAACCTGACGTGCGGAATGGATGGGTCAATTACACTCGATTCCCTGGATCCGCCCACGCTCGGCAAGGCCACCGTACTCAAGAGCCCAAGGAACCGCGTCCTTCACGCGATCACGTTGAAGCCGGAGATCGCCACACTCGACTGCGGCCTGTTGGCATTCGGCGAGTCAATCTATGTGGCTCGAATGTCCGACCTGCGCGAGATGACGAAGCTGATGCAAGATGCGGGTGTCAAGCCGGAGATAGAATGCTTCGAACTCGGCCACATCGAGAACGCCAAAAAGCTGATCGCGGAGGGCACACTCAAGGGGCCGCCGCTATTCCAGTTCTGCCTCAGCACTGGCAACGGTGCCCCCGCGGAACCGATCGTGATCCAGGCGATGAAAGAGATCCTGCCTCCCGGCGCAATATGGGCTGGGTTCGGTTGCGGTCCGGACGAAATGCCCACGGTCGCGCAAATCGTGAGACTAGGAGGGCATATCCGCGTCGGCCTGGAAGACAATATCTACCTGCGGCGCGGCGTCTTGGCATCCAACGCCGCACTTGTCGACAACGCGGTCGGGATCATTGAGCGCATGGGCGCGAGCATCGCCACGCCAGCCGAAGCACGACACATGCTCGGGCTGGTGAAGCGCGGCTAGAACCTACTTCCTGCAGGCGCCGCCGGAACTGGCGCCTGCCGTGAACGCGTCGGGCGAACCGGCCGGCCTTTATCGGATTCGCATCTGTGCTCCAAAACAAGAAGATCGGGACGGCGCGACCTTGAAGGGCGCTGGGCGACCTAGGCGTCGTTTGCCAGCTCGTCGGTAATTTGCACGAGACAGTATTGCAATGGACGCCGGCACCTTACCGCCGCACTCTTAACGCGCTCGTTGTGTCACGCTGGGCAGTCGCATCCTTCGAGCTAACACGCGGCCATTTCTATCTCAAGTTCACGGACTTCGCGAACGGATGACCGCAATGCGAGGCGCTGCGCGAGACCCTCGCAATTCGCAGGATTACTTCTTCCGGCGTCTAACTATTGCAGGCTAACTGCATTGGCGTGACTTACACTTCAAACTCCTTGCCAGCTCTATTGAAAGGACAGCGTACTGAAACAGCCCCGCTCTCTTAAGCCCACTCCGGCAAGCAAAGGCTCGCTATCTGCCCTCTTCCGACCGGAATCGGTAGCGGTAATCGGCGCAAATCCGGCGTCGGAAGTACGTAGCCAATCGCTCGAATACTACAGGCGGATCGGCTATTCGGGAAAAGTGGCCGCGGTGAATCCAAAGTACGAACAAATCGCTGGCTTTCCCTGCTATCATTCCCTCAAGAGCATGCCGTTTGTGCCTGATGCTGTCCTCATTCTACGCAATCGTCAGGGATCAGTAGCCGCGCTGGAAGAGGCGGCGAAGGTCGGAGTACGCGCCGCGGTCATCCCTGAGATCGGATTTGCGGAGTCCGGAGGTGCAGAAGGAATTGCGGCGCAAGCCCGGATTGTAGAAATTGCACGAGCGACTGGAATGGCCGTGCTGGGCCCGAACTCCAGTGGGTTGATCAACTGGATCGACCGAGTGCATCTAAACATTTCATTGGCCGAGGTATTGAAGCCAGGCTGCGTTGCTCTCTTGTCTCAGGGCGGAGGAACAAAACTCGCTTTGATGGGAGGTGGACGCGGTGTGCGTTGGAGTCACGTCGTCACCTGCGGCAACGAAGCGGTCACAGGTAGTGCGGATTTCCTTCGCTACTTCGTGGACGATCCCCACGTCCGAATCATCTGTGGCTTCGTCGAAGCAATTCGTGATCCAGAGAGTTTCTTCTTTGAGTGCGACCGGGCTCGCGCTGTCGGCAAGCCTGTGATCCTGCTAAAGCCCGGACGCACGGAGGCGTCTCGCGAACTGGCTACCGCGCATACGGGTGCGCTGACCGCGCCCTATCGATTCTACCGCGAACTGTTCAAGAGACACGGCGTGGTGCAGGTGGATTCGATTGAGGAACTACTCGCCTCCGCTCTAATTGCGCAAGCGGGACGCTCTCCAGGCGAAGGAAGGCTTGGGGTGGCCTGTCCGTCGGGTGGGCTAGTCCAAATGTACGCGGATGAGTTGGGAAAGTGCGAGGCGCTTAGCTACGCCGAATTCCAGCTGGAGACAATGAACGAACTTCGCAGCTTCTTGCCCGACATTATCGCATGCAGAAATCCCCTAGATTTCTGGGGTATTGAAAATCTGGAGGAGGACTCCAGGAGGATCTTCCAGGCGATAGCAAGCGACCCCAATGTCGACGTTTTCGCAACTCTTTACGATCCAAGTCATCTTGGTCGAAATGGTGCGGCATACGAAACTTGGGCGGACTGTGCAGTAGAAGCGGCCGCGAAAACGAGCAAGCTCGTGATGCTGATGACACCAGTGGATGGTTCAACGTCGCCTGAGAAAATCGAAAGCCTGCTCGATGAAAATGTAGTGGTCCTGGGGCAGCGAGAGGCTTTTCGGGCTCTTGATCGTGCGGTGATATGGTCCCGTCCTGTGCCGCCGATTGCAGATCAAGCGCCGATTGAGGGATCGAGCATGAAGGAGCGGCTTTATGAGTTCGGCGGCAAGCCATTTTCGGGAAGGCCGGCGCTCGAGTTCCTGGCTGCTGCGGGGATCCCCGTTGTCGAAAGCCGTTTCGCCGGAAGCGTTGACGCTGCAGTCAGCGCCGCGAAAGAACTCGGATATCCGGTTGTCGCAAAAATCGGCGACACAAATGTGCTTCATCGAACCGAACTATCCGGTGTCGTAACAAACCTGAGAGATGATTTGGAATTGTCCTCAGCGGCGGCCGCACTGTTCGCCGCTGGGGCGCAGGTCCTCATCATCCAATCATATGTGCGAGACGGCGTCGAAATGATTTTAGGTTTGGAGACAGATGATATTCTCGGGTCATTCGTTGTGCTTGGCCAGGGCGGAATCTGGACCGAAATCATGGGGGACGCCGCGCTTCGCCCGGCGGGGCTCCGAGCCGGCGAACCGCAAGAGATGATCGCTGAGCTGCGCGTACAGAAGCTGCTGCAAGGATATCGCGGCGCTCCCCCGCTCGATACGAAGGCTTTGATTGATGCTGTCGGACGACTCGACGCGATCGCCGGGACACTCGGCAATGAGATTCGTTCTATCGACATCAATCCGCTGTTCGTGCGCAAGCAAGGCGTCGTCGCAGTAGATGCGCTCGTCGTACCAGCCAACTCGCGCGACAACTGAATTGTCAGCGCGGTTTAGCAACCAGTAAAGGAAGAATATTATGGAATACACCGCCATCACTTACGGAGTCGACGACCGGGTTGCGCGGATTACCCTCAATCGACCCAAGAAACTGAATGCCATCTCCATCAGGCTGCGCAAAGAATTCCATGACGCGCTAGCGAGCGCCGATCGTGATCCGGAAGTTCGCGTGATCGTCGTTAATGGCGCCGGCGGACGCGCATTTTCCGCCGGCTTTGATCTCAATGATGAGGATGCCGAAGTGAAGGCCGGCGGCGAGACGCAAAGAACCGTCAACGATTGGAAGACGATCGTCGATGATTGCTTCGACTTCCTCTATTCTCCTTTCAAGTGCTCCAAGCCGGTAATCGCGATGGTCAATGGCTTTTGCCTGGGCGGAGCGATGGATCTCATCTCGATGTGCGATCTTCGCTACTGCTCTGACGACGCGCGCTTCGGGGCTGTCGAGGTTCGGTTTGGGCAGCCTGTTATGATGATGTCGATCCCGTGGATCATAGGTCAACGTTGCCGTGAGCTGATGTACACCGGAGATCTGTTCGACGCGCAGGAAGCATATAGGCTCGGCTTTGTGAGCCGCGTCTATTCGAAAGATCAGCTTGAGGAAGAAGTCACCCGGATCGCTAAACGCATCTCGCGCGTCGCTATGCCTACCTTGGTGTGGCACAAGCGTGCACTGAATAACACCATGAATGCGGGAGGGTTCGATTCTGCTTTGCGGTACGGCGCCGAAGCGAGCTTGATTATGGAGAACTCAGACTCCGAGTTCAAACGATATGCGCAGATCCAGCTCAACGAGGGGACGGCGGCCGCTAATCAATGGATAAACTCGATCTTTGCGCCTTTCGAGAAGAAGAACGATTGAGTCATCTGCAACCGGAGGAGTCCTGATCATTGAGTATGCGGTCGACGGGCCGGGGTTCAAGCTTGGTGAACGGATGCCCTCCAATGACGACTTCTTAGGCGCTCCAGACGCTCGGGACATAGGTGTTGCCGTCGTCAATTCCGATAGCAACACTTAATCTAAAACGGCGGGTCGCGCGAATTAGGGTTGATGGATCACGGGGGACTGCAGCGCCTCCGATCACTCCCCGAAGGCGTGATCGTCATTGCAATGCATGGTGCCCAGCGCCGGACCCAAGCTAACGCTTCCGTCTCCCCGCGTCTTGCTTCCGATTTACAGTCTGTTCGCTGATCATGCGCGCCGAGCCGCGCCGTTTCCGTGCGCCTGACCGGTTGCCGCCAAAGTAGCATTTAGTCAGGAAGGAAAAGTGGCACGCAGCACCAGGGTGGAGAGCGCTTGCGCGAGATGCTTAAACTGATTCAAATAGCATCCATACGAGCGGCAGCTTCGAGGTACGCACACGACGATGACCGCCTGACCGCCTCCAGCGCGATCGGAGAGACCGGCTTGCCCTTCTGCCCTTCTTACCTTCCCGAGCATTTTTCTCGATGCCTGCCAGCTCGAAGAAGTCCCGCCGCGCATGGGCAAAGCATAACGCCGGCGTAATCGGCAGCACTTCTTCTAGACTGTATGTCCCCCCACAAAATGAGGCGACTCACCCTCGATGTTGCGACGAGGGTTGCCCGGATGGACCGGGTAGAGC
>NZ_JBVVPP010000079.1:0-22520 GCF_055811315.1 Bradyrhizobium sp. MI1.4
CGTCATGCACGCGGCAGGTGATCTTGGTGCGATGGTCCGGCAGCTTGCTGACGTCGCCGAACATGTAGACTGTGGTGGCGCCCCGGGGCGGGCGAAACACCATGAAGTGCGGCCCGGGGCCCCGCGCGGGGGGCCCCCGTTCAAGCCTGGTGCGCGAAGCTTACCAATGGCGGCGGTGCCATCGCCGGCGATGCCAGCCCCAGTGACGGCGGCGCCAACCCCAATGGCGATGGCGGCCGTGCCAGTGCACCTGCTCCGGCTTCAACTGCGCGGCTTCTTCGCTGCTGGTGACTGCGGGATGAGCGTCGGGATTGCCTTGCGGCATGCGGGGGTCACCGAGCGGCTGCGGCGCCAGCGGCGCAGCCTTTGCGGCGGTCGTGAACGCGGCAGCTCCGGCCGCGACACCGATTGCAAATTTTAAAAAGTTCCGGCGCTCCATGACTTCTTTCCTCTTGGATGGTCGTGCCAGTGATGCAGAGGCGAGTGTCGTGGTGACGACATGAACCGAAGCTGAATCGCGCGTTCAGCTTCGCTGCGACTCCGACGGTGACAGCCCGCCGCCGGGCGCTACTTGCCAAACTCCTGCGCCAGCACCAGCAACTCGCGCGTGCGCGTCACGTCGGGCCAATCGCGGTTGAAATCGGCCACCAGTTGCGTCAGCGCTTCGCCCTTCAGCATGGCGTGCAGCGCAGCCTCGCTCGCGAACTGATACATCGCCTGATGCAGTGAGGGATCGTCGAGGCTCCAGAACCGCCAGGCCTTGCTCACGCCGAAGGCCTTCATCGCGTCGGGCAGATGTTCGGTCTCGTACCACCTGTCGAAGGCGGCGCGCTTGCCGGCATCGGTGACGACGGCGCGGACGACGAAGAAGGCTGACGGCATCGGATTTTCCTCCTGTTGTTTGGGGTGAGACTAGCCGATGACGTCGGCGACGACAAAAAAGGACGGCACCGGTGTCGGAACGCGCATCTCTCACCCGTCCTATGCCTGAACAGCAGACGGAGACACCACATGCCCGACCTCACGCTCACCACCTTCGACTGGGTTCCCCCGCCCCCGCGCGGTTTCGTGCGCGACCTTCGGGTGCGCTGGGCGCTCGAAGAGGCCGCATTGCCCTATCGCGTCGCGAGCGCGCCGTTCGACGGGCGCGGCGCCGAGCATCTTGCGCACCAGCCGTTCGGGCAGGTGCCGTGGCTGACCGACGGCGATCTCTCGATCTTCGAGAGCGGCGCGATCCTGCTGCATCTCGGCGGCCTCAGCGCGAAGCTGATTCCATCACATCCGCGCGGCCGCAACCAAGCCACGGAATGGCTGTTCGCCGCGCTCAATTCGGTGGAGATGGCGAGCCTGCCCTGGACGATGTCGAAGTTCATGGGTCATCCGAGCGATACGGCCGCGTGGAAATTTGTCGACGACTTCCTAAAACTCCGCCTCAAGCACATGGAGGCGGTGCTGGCCAACCGCGAATGGCTGGCAGGCACGTTCTCCGTCGCCGACATCCTGATGTCAGACGTGCTGCGCATCGTCGATCAGTTCGATGGGCTCGCGGACAGTCCCGCCTGCCGCGCCTACGTCGCGCGCGCCACCGCCCGCCCGGCCTTCGCCAAGGCCCACGCCGACCAGATGGCGCATTTCGCTGCGGCGGACGCGACCCGCTGACGCGGCGCCCGCGTCAGATGTGACGTGCCTCACATAATGAATCCGGCGATGGCCGTAGGGTCACGGCCATCAAATCATCCCTGCGGAAGGTGACACATGGCCCGCATCGCATATCTCAGAGACCAGCTTGCCCGCGCTGAAAGACTGGCAAAGGCGATCCTCGACCGGCAAACCGCGGAGCAGCTTCAGGCGTTCGCAGCCGAATGCCGCGAGGAGCTGCAGGTGCTGTCGCGCAGGGCTGCGGCGTAACATTGGCCTGCGAGCGCCGCGTCACACCAGCTTCATCGGCGCATCGGCGACCACGCGAAGGTCAATGCGGCTGATCAGTTGAGACCGAAGCGCCTCCGCATCCCCGATCGCGCTCTCCGTCTGCCGCAGCGTGCTGATGTTCGAACCGAGCGAGACGATCCCGCCGAGCACCAGAGCGATCGATCCGAGCGCGGCGGTCTGGCCCATTCCGAGCAAGCCGAGGATCGTGATCAGCAACAGCGCAGCACCGCCGCCGATCGCGAGCTTGGATGCCAGGATGTACTTCCGACATCGCTCGGCGATCTCGGCCAAAGCCTCGATCCGCGCTTCGATGTCTGAAATCTCGTCGGTCGGATCGTGTTCGGTCATTGGATTTGGCTCGAGGATGCCAACTCAGACAGAAACAGAATCGGTAGCCCGCATGAGCAAAGCGACATGCGGGAAGCTTGACGAAGAACCGATGTCGCTTCACTCATCCGGGCTACGAGGCGTCACAACGGCAAATTGTCGTGCTTCTTCGCCGGCGTTTCCACCTTCTTGTCCTTCAGCATCGACAGCGCCCGCGCGATCCGCTTGCGGGTCGAGTGCGGCATGATGACGTCGTCGATGTAGCCGCGCTCGGCGGCGATGAAGGGGGAGAGGAAGCGGTCTTCGTATTCCTTGGTTCTTGCGGCGATCTTGTCGGGGTCGCCGATGTCGGCGCGGAAGATGATCTCGACCGCGCCCTTGGCACCCATCACCGCGATCTGGGCGGTCGGCCAGGCGTAGTTCATGTCGGCGCCGATCTCCTTGGAGGCCATGACATCGAAGGCGCCGCCATAGGCCTTGCGGGTGATGATGGTGACCAGCGGCACGGTGCACTGCGAGTACGCAAACAGCAGTTTGGCGCCGTGCTTGATCAGGCCGCCATATTCCTGCGCGGTACCCGGCAGGAAGCCCGGCACGTCGACGAAGGTGACGATCGGGATGTTGAAGGCATCGCAGAAACGCACGAAGCGCGCCGCCTTGCGCGAAGCGTCGGAGTCGAGCACGCCGGCCAGCACCATGGGCTGGTTGGCGACGAAGCCCACCGTGCGGCCCGCGATGCGGCCGAAGCCGGTGACGATGTTCTTGGCGAAAGCATCCGCGATCTCGAAGAAGTCGCCCTCGTCCACGACCTTCAGGATCAGCTCCTTCATGTCGTAGGGCTTGTTCGGATTGTCGGGGATCAGAGTGTCGAGCGACATGTCGACGCGGCCGATGTCGTCGAAGCTCGGCCATTCCGGCACGCCGTCGGTGTTGTTGGACGGCAGGAAGTCGATCAGGCGCCGCATCTGCAAGAGCGTCTCGACGTCGTTCTCGAAGGCGCCGTCGGCGATCGAGGAGCGCGTGGCGTGCACCGAGGCACCGCCGAGCTCTTCCGCCGTGACGACCTCGTTGGTGACGGTCTTCACCACGTCGGGGCCGGTGACGAACATGTAGCTGGTGTTCTTCACCATGAAGATGAAGTCGGTCATCGCCGGCGAATAGACGTCGCCGCCAGCGCAGGGACCCATGATGACAGAGATCTGCGGGATCACGCCAGAGGCGAGCACGTTGCGGCGGAACACGTAGGAATAGCCGGCGAGCGCGGCGACACCCTCCTGGATGCGGGCGCCGCCAGCGTCATACAGGCCGATGATGGGCGCACGCGCCTTCATCGCCATGTCCTGGAGCTTTGTGATTTTCAGCGCGTGCGTTTCCGACAGCGAGCCGCCGAACACCGTGAAATCCTTGGCGAAGACAAACGTCTTGCGGCCGTTGACGGTGCCCCAGCCGGTGACGACGCCGTCGCCGGGCACCTTGCTCTTCTCCATGCCGAACTCGGTGGAGCGGTGCTCGACGAACATGTCGAATTCCTCGAACGATCCCTTGTCGAGCAAGAGCTCGATGCGCTCACGTGCGGTCAGCTTGCCGCGGGCGTGCTGCGCCTCGATGCGCTTCTCGCCGCCGCCGAGCTTTGCGCCGGCGCGACGGTCTTCAAGGGCGTCCAGGATATTCTTCATTTGCTCCCGCCAGTTCTTAGCCTAAATGCGATTGCCGGGGGTTCTAACACGGCATTTTGCGGGCCGGGAAGCGGCTTTCGGTCTCGCAGGGCTGCCTTGCCGCAGCGGGAAAGCGCAAGGAATTTCAAAGTTTTGCCTGGGAGACGAGCATGACCGAAGGAGCGGCGGAGACCGGCGCGGCGACGGGCGGCGTCAACATCCTGCTGCGGCTGGAGGGCCTGACGCTGTTTGTGGGGATGGTGATGCTCTACTGGACCTGGGACGGCTCTTGGGCAGTCTTTGCCCTGCTCTTCCTTGTCCCCGATCTGAGCTTCCTCGCCTATCTTGCCGACGCCAAACTCGGCGCGATGGTCTACAACGCCGCCCACAGCTACATGGCGCCGGTCGCGCTGCTGACGCTCGGCTTCGGCCTCGCCTCGCCACTCACCCTGTCCATCGCCTTGATCTGGCTCGCCCATATCGGCATCGATCGGGCACTGGGCTGCGGCCTGAAATATTCGGCCGGGTTCGGCTTCACCCATCTCGGCCGGATCGGCCGGCAGAAGGATACGTGACGCAGTTGCAAATCTGGCCCTGGCCCGGTTGACCGGGCGCGGCGATTCAGGCTTGCTCCAGGCTTGCGATCAGGCGCCGAATGTTGCGTGAGCTCAGTCGGTACGGCGGCGGTCATCATTTCCGGCTGCAAGCATCACCCCCATGTCCGCGACGGTCGTTCCCCTGCCGCCGAACCCATCGTCCGAAACCACCGACTTCCTGCGGCGCATGGCCAGCATGGTGTCGGGGCGGAACGGCGAAATGCTGCTGCGCGCCGCCGCGCTGATCGAGTCGCTGGCGCAACGGGCGATGTCGGCGGAACGCCTCTATCACCGGGAGCACGAAGAGAACACGCGCAACAGCGAGCTGCGCGAGGCCGGTGAGATGGCGTCCGACGCCATGGTCAAGCAAATCGACGGGCTGCGCAGCCAGCTTGCCGAAATCACCGCGGCCGCGGCGGCCGAGCGCGCGGCATTCGACGCCGAGCGCGGCAAGCTGCTCGGCCTGATGCAGCACGCCGAGAGCCATATCGGCCAGCTCACACGCGAGCTGGAGACGCTGCACGCCTCGATCGACAATTTCAACGAGACCGTCATCTCCGTGCCAATCGAGGTGCTGCGGCTGGCGCGCACCCAGTTCGATGTCCTCTCTGCCGGCTTTGCCGGCAAGGGCGACGTGATCTCGCAGGCGATGAGCGAGATTGGCGGTTTTGCGATCGACCAGGCGCTGACGGTGAAGAAGCCCGACACCGCCTGAGGCGAACCGCCGGCTTGCGTCAATTTGACAGCGCGCGGGCCTGTTGTTCTACTCACTGAAAATCACGGGGGAGGATCCGATGCCGACGGCATTCCGCGTCGCCATGGCGCTCTGCATTTCAAACGCTGTTCGTCGGCATGGGCGCCAACGCACAATCGCTTCCCCGGGAAGTCGCCACCCGCGCCGAGATCTACCCGATCCCCTCGCTCACCCTCTCCGACCAGCAATTCCTCAGCGGCGACGCCGCGGCCGGCAAGCCGGTGACGGTCGCCGGCGAGCTGCGCGTGGCGCAAGGCAGCGGAAAACTCCCCGTCGTGGTGCTGATGCACGGCTCGAGCGGCGTCGGCGCAACGACCGAAGCCTGGGTGCACGCGTTCAACGCCATGGGCATCTCGACTTTCGTGATCGACGGCTTTACCGGCCGCGGGCTGACGGTGGTGGGGCCGAACCAGGCCCTGCTCGGTCGGCTCAACCTCGTCATCGACATCTACCGCTCGTTGGAGATCCTTGCAAAGCATCCCCGCGTCGATCCGGATCGCATCGTGCTGATGGGCTTTTCACGCGGCGGACAGGCGACGCTTTATGCGAGCCTCGAGCGCTTCCACAAGCTCTGGAACAAGTCCGGCATCCAGTTCGCCGCCTACATTCCCTTCTACCCCGACTGTTCGACGACCTATCAGAACGACACGGACATCGCCGCGCGCCCGATCCGCATCTTCCACGGCACGCCCGACGACTACAATCCCGTCAAGAGCTGCAAGGCTTTCATCGAGCGGCTCAAGACGGCCGGCCGCGACGTGGTGCTGACCGAATACCCCGACAGCGCGCATGGTTTTGACAGTGGGCTGCTCGGCGTCAATACGGTTGCCGTGTCCACGGGTGCGCAGACCGTGCGCAACTGCCAGATCCGCGAAGGCGACGGCGGCGTGCTGATGAACGCCGATACGAAAGCGCCGTTCACCTACCAGGACGCTTGCGTCGAGCTCAATCCGCATGTCGGCGGCAATCCAACGACTGCCGCCGAGTCGCGCAAGGCCGTTGAGGAGTTTTTGCAGGCGCTGTTCAAGCTGGGTTAGGCCAGCGCGACATGTTCCGTCATTGCGAGCGCAGCGAAGCAATCCAGAATCTTTCCGCCGAGGCAGTCTGGATTGCTTCGTCGCTTCGCTCCTCGCAATGACGAAGGCTACGGCTCGCCCGGCTTGAACGGCTCCTGCTTGTCCGGCGGCACGGTCTCTTCGGCCATTGCGAGCAACATCGCGACCATCACGTAATTGCCGGCGACCGCGGTGAGGTCGACGATCTGCTGGTCGTTGAAGACCTTCTTCGCGCGCGCGAAGGTTTCGTCGCCGACCTTCTTCGTCGCGGTGAGCTCGGTGACGAAGTCGTAGACGACGGCCTCGTCCTCGGCCATGTTCGCAGGCCGCTTATTGGCCTTCAGCTCCGCGACGATGTCGGGCGACAGGCCCGCTTTCGCCGCGAGCGGCGCATGGGCGTACCACTCCACCTGCGAGCGCCATTGCCGCCCGATGATCAGGATCGCGAACTCGTTGAGTTTTGTCGGGACCGAGGTCTCCCAGCGCAGATAGTGGAATAGGTCGAACAGGCGCTGGCCGAGCACCGGGCTGCGGATCATCGGATTGTAGGGACCGCCGATGCCGACGCTCGAGACCTTCATGATCTGCTCGCCGAGGGGCTTCTGCTTGGCGTCGAGCTGGTCCATGGTGAGCTGAGGAAAGCGCGGCTCCCTGCTGGTGGCGGGACCGGCAAACATCGTGGCGGCGAGCCAGCCGCCTGCGGCGGCAAGCGTGAGCGACGGCAGCCAGAGTGGCGTTGAGTTCATGTTCTCCTCCCGGTTTTTCTTGACCCGGGGGACGCTAGTCGAGCGGCGCCAGCGCGGTATCGCTAGATAGCGCCGATCTCGGCAAGGCAGGCTTGCGTCAGCGGCATGCGCTCTCCGACCAGGCGCGGCTCCTTGCAGTCCATGTTGAGCGCGAACACGGTGTGCGCTTCGCCCTTCTCGGCCCAGCCCACCATCCAGCCAAGCGATGGCTCGCCGCGCTCGGCGCCAAGCAGCCCGGACTTGGCGCGAATGACGCTATCGCCGACCTTGGTCACCGGCAGGATGTCAGCGACGAGATCCTGGCTGCGTTTCGAGATCGGCAGTGCGCGGCGGCGCAGCCGGTCGATGAAATCGACCTGCTCGACCGGATCGATGCGCAAGGCGCCGGTGAGCCAGAACTGGTCGATGCCGCCGCCGATGTCGCGATTGCCATAGTCGAACAGATCGACGTACTTTTGCATGCGTTCTTGCCCGATCCGGCGCGCGATCTCCTGATAGACCGGCACCGCGCTGACGAGAATCGCGCTGCGCAGCGTGTGGTCCTTGTTCCAGGCCTCGATCGGACGCTTCACGCCGTCCCAGGGAAATACGTCCTTGTCGGGGTCAGTGACCACGCCGGTTTCGAGCGCAATCAACGAGTTCGGAATCTTGAAGGTCGAAGCCGGCAGCTTCGCCTCGCCCGAACGTTCCTTGTCGCTGGCGACGACCAGATAGTCCTCGACCTTGTAGCCGACGAACGTCCCCGCCGTGCCGAGGTCAGTGAAGCGCTTTGCGAGGCTGTCACGGATTTCATTTCGCGGTGGCGCGACGTGAGCGAATGCACGCGATGGCAGGATCGCGGTTGCGGCGAGAAGGCCGAGAGTGGAACGGCGGGTAAGCACTGGCGATGTCCGTTACGCGATGAAGATGGCCGCGACCATGCAGCCGCTAACGTGGTGAAACGATGACAGCTACCGCCTGCCCGACAGCCGCAGCACGAACACCAGCACCTCGGCGACGGCCTTGTAGAGGTCCGGCGGGATCTCCTCGCCGAGTTCGACCTTGGAGAGCGCACCGGCCAGGATCTCGTTCTCCTCGATCGGGATGTCGTTGGCCTTGGCGATCTCGACGATTTTTTCGCCGATCGTGCCCTTGCCCTTGGCGACGACGACCGGCGCGTTGCTGCCCCTCTCGTAATGCAGCGCAATCGCAAGCTTCGACGGGTCGCTCATGTAGCGCGATCCAGAAAGTGGCCGGCGCGGGCCGGTGCGGGCTGTGGCGGCGTGCCATCGCGGACCAGGATGTCGCCGGGCTTGAGCTCGGCCCTGGTCAGTGCCTGGTTGAGCTCGCCGATTCCGGCGCGAAGCTGCTGTGCCGTCGTCGGCCGCTCCGCCCACATCCGCACGAAGGTCTTGTCACCGTTGAGCGTAATCAAAGCGTGCACGGGGCCAGCCGGCTCGACATTCAGCGTGAAGCGCGCGCGCCAGGCGCGCCTGGCGGGATCGGCGGATTCATTGCCGCCGTCGCGTGAGATCTCGAACTGCGCCATTGCCGTGCCCTGCGGCGTTGCGAATGGAATCTCGAAATTCCACTGCGGCACGCTCGGATCAATCTTGTGACCGCTGGCGTCGGTGCGATCGGGGAGCGAAGCAACCTGGAGCAACGTCTGGCGCGCGAGAGCGGCATCGGTGTCATCGAGCAGGCGATGCACGGTCGCAGCGAGCGGCGTATCCGGTACGAGTGACGGCGAGGCAATGAATTGCGGCGACGGCAGCGCGCCGCGAACCGGTGGTGGCGTCGCGCGCGCGGCGGCTTCGAAAATATGTCCCTCGGGTACGGCCTTGTTCGAGCCCGGCACGTTTCCCGTCATTCGCGGCAGGCTTTGCGTGATCTCTTGCAGGAGGCTCGCGGCAAGGCCTGCGGTCATGGCCCGCGGCACCGCGGCCTGCGGAGCACCGCCAGCGATGTCCGCCAACACAGAGGCTGCGATATTGACGCTGCGCGGCATTTGCGGTGATTGGGCGATCTCGGGTTCGGTTGCGGGCAATGCGGCCTGCGTCTCCGCGGCAGTGAGCTGCGGTGTCGCCACGGTACCAGCCGGAAGCGCGGCACCTTGCGCCTGTGGCGCAATCGCCTCGAGCGTCGTCAGCGTTTGGCGCAGCACCAGCAATGCCGCCTTCAGGTCCGGCATCGTGCCGGAGGACGACGTCGCGCCCTCGGCGAGCGAGGCTTCGAGGAATAGGCCGGATTTTTGGAATGCGGATTCAATGTCGCCGCCATCGAGCCCGGTGTTGAGCGGCGTCTGCTGCGCCAGCACGCCCAGCATCGCCTGCTTCAGCCCCGCCGGAAGATCGCTGCCGGTGACGACCGCGGCCAGATTGGCGAACAGCGGCGCCTGGCTGCCCTGCTTTGTGACCGCCTCGGCCGAAGCTGCGGTAACGGCGACCTGCTCCGATGGCGTCAGCACGTTGCGTCCCGCGCTCGCCGACGGAGCAATCGGCGGGCTGTCAACCAGCGAGGCCGCAGCCGGCGTCAGCGTGACCTGATCGGCGCTCGCCTCGCCTGCCCCGCCCATGACGGCGAGCCGGATGGTGCCGCCGTTCTGCGACACCGCAAGCTGGAGATTTTGGCCTGGTGCCAGCGCCACCTCGGACATCACATCCATCAACAGGTTGGCGATCGCGATCCGCACCAGATTGCCGGCGAGCACGCTGACGACTCTTGCGTCGACGACGCTGCCGGCCTGCAGCACAAGATCGGGCGTCACCGCGTCAGCAACAGGGCTGGCGGCACTGACGGGAACGATCGAGCTTATCGGCGTCGGCATGGCGAGGGGCCTGGGGAGCGTAGGCCCTACCCTAAGGCCGCCCTCGTAAACCTCTCGTTAAGGACCTTTGGCCGCGGGCGCGTTCACAGCGGCCAAAACGGTCACGGCGGCATGAAAGTCCTTGAGGCGGGCGGCGCGGCGGCCGGCGGCTTCCTCGTCGACTCCCCATTTCTCGGCATTCCAGTCCTCATCGACATAAGCCGCCGCCCAGACCTGGCCGGCATCGCGCACGCCATGGGCCAGCGCCAGCGCCAGCAGGGCCGAGCCGGTCAGGGTGGTGATCACGTGGAGGGCGGCGACCGACCAGGCATCCCCCGGCAGCGCCGCACGCGCGGCCTGGACGGCCGCCTCCGGCTGCGTTACAGGCATGACGCCTTCGGACAGGATGAAATGCGCTCCCAGCGTCTCAGCGGCCCAGAACAACACTGGGTCCCAATGCGCGGCCTCGCGGGCGACGAGCCCCTCGGGATGGCCGGCGCGATAGAACAGCAGATCGGACTGGAGATACTTTGCGAGGTCGTCGCTGACGAGATCGACGCAGTCGACGACGCCCTCGACCACGCTATTGGCGATCCGCGTCAGCGGCATCGTCATGGGATTGATCGTCTCTTTCTGATCCGCCCACTCGGCAGCCACTGCGTCGGCTAGCACGCGCGCAGGGATGATCACCTGGCGGCCGGACGGCGTGCGGATCGCCTTGCCGTCAAGCGTGATGGCAAAGCCGCCCTCAGCCTCAGCGACCCCCACCTCCTTGTAGAAGCGCTTGCGCAGCGGCACGCGCGAGGCCTGGCGGACCAACTCCTGCGGATCAAGCGGGGATCGCCCCGCAGCTTCATCGAACAATTCGCGCATCTGGTTTTCGGCCCTGATCACTCAATGCTAGGCTTGTAAGGTAAGAGCGACGACCGATAAAGCGAGCGGCAGGTATGAGGGAACTCGCGGGCATTGCGGCTCTCCTTGCCGGGTTTTGGCCGGCCGCGGCGCAGGCCGGCTTTCGGACTCCGGAATCGGTGGTCCGCAACGTCTACGCTCATTACGGCCAGGGCGCGCCGGAGCTCTCAAAAGGCCTGCCGCAGGATGGCGCGACCGCCCGGCAATTCTTCGACCCCTCGTTGCGCAAGGTGTGGTCCGCGCCGCGGGTCGAGCCCTACGATTTCCTGGTGCAGAGCCCGAGCTGGAAGCTCGGCCCCGTCGCGATCGCGGTCGTTCGCAGGCAATACGACAAGACCTATGTCGCGGCGAGTTTCGACAATCGCGGCCGGCCGCTCCGGCTGAACTTCATCCTGGTGAACGGCCCGGAGGGCTGGCTGATCACGGATGTCGAGAGCACGCACGACAGCTTGCGGATGTTTCTCGAGCAGTTTCGGAACTGACGTAACCTAGCCGATCTGGCGTTCGTCGCCAGCCATGTCTTGCAGAAGGAAGCAATGACTACATGCGACTATTGCAGTGGGACTTATAGAGCCTGAGCGATAGAGGACGGGCTTATCGTAAGGTGCTTTGTCACTCAAGGCGGAGAGCATTGCTCAGTTGCTTCGATGGAGCGTCTTTGAGGTGCGGCAGGTTGCGTCAGCATGTCCCGGCAGGTTACACACAGGACAGAGATTTCCTCCGCCGAAAGCCCGGGCCCAGCGCCTTCCGTTCCGTCTGCAGGAATGGCGAAAGTCACGGGACCAAGGCCGTCGATCTGGCCAAGGCAATAGACGTTGCGCGCGAGAGCCACTAAAGGTTTGGAAAAGAGCTGGTGGACAATCAATACCGGTGAGCTTCGCCGATGGCCGCCACAGCCGACGTCAGATCAGGCTAGTTTTGGTAACTCCCACCTATCATGGGCAAGAACGAGTCAGCTTTGGATGATTTGCTAGAGGATGGACCAGGAGACATCGAGCAAATGGCTATTGCAGCCGGTAGAGGAATGGTCGGGAAATAAACAGCCCGTCACGTCCGTTCTGTTGGGCATTTTGGTGTGTTCCGGCGCCATCATGATCCTCTTGCATGGGATCGGGCTCGGATCGTGGTCAAGCGCCGCAGTGCTAATTTGCCCGCTGGTCGGTCTTGTCGCCGTGGGCCACTTCCGGAATACGATCTGGGATTCCGTCTTCCTCCTGTTCGTGCTTTGGCTTGGCATTTCTACCGTCGTCAACGGCCCAGGGCCTCTGAAGGAGGAAATCCTATTTATCCTCACCTTGGCGGCTTATCCCGCAGCTCGGTTGTCTGGAACGACCGGGCGACCATTTTTCGCGGTGCTCGGTCTGGTCGGGTTCCTTGGCCTGGTATGCATCGTCGTGGCGCTCCGAGATCAATGGAGCGATCTCCACGGGAAACCATTGGTCTTCGGCACTTTTGATGCCGCTCCGGCCCAGATTTCCGTTTGCTTTGCTCTTCTGCTGGCTGGTCTCGTCGCTTCACACCTCAATCGCTTATGGTTGGTTATCGGCTACATATCTGCCGGCGTGGTATTTGCCATCTTGGCGGCGTCACTCCTGCGTTTTTCGTTTGTGGCGCTGCTGTGCACGTTAGCCTGCGAAGCTGCTATCTCTCGCCGCACCCGAACTAAGGCACTCGTCGCCATCTTGGTGGTTTCGACCTCCTGGGCCGCCGGGTATTACACTCGCGTCGCTACCGCCGAGCGTCTCGCCGTCGCCATATCGGCTTCCTGCTGAGGTGGGCTCTCCCGCTCAGGTGGGCCCTCCTGCTCAGGTGGGCGCTCCGGGCGAGCTCGGTCCTCGGGCCGACGTCGGTCCTCGGGGCGAGGTCAGTCCTCAGGCTGAGGTCGTTCCTCAGGCTGAGGCGGGCCCAGCGCCGTGCGGCGACCTAAAACAATATAATTCTGTCCTGACACGAAAGAAGCTCATCAGCGACGTGGCCAGCGCCATACCTCGTGCGGGGATCTTTGGTCACGGCCTTTCGAGCTTCACCCAGATGACATGCCTGGGCATGGAAACCCACCTCAGCCTAGCCCAGGTTGTCATTGAGTTCGGATGGGTGGCTGGCGTGCTGCTTGGATTTATAGCGCTTGGAGCGCTTGCCATGACCGCCCGCTTGGAACGAGCCGAGGCCAGATTTGCCTTTATGGGCTTCCTTTTCGTGGCAATGCTAAGCTTTGCTCATGGCGATTTGGCGCGAGACGGGCTGCTTTTCCTGTTCTTGGGCTACCTGGTACGAATTTCGGAGCCGCAACCGTAGCGCTGGTATTTCGTCGTCGGGATCCCGCAGTGGCGTTTGACCGGTTTCGCAAGCGGTAGGAATGACGTAGCCAGCCAACCTGCGCGCCGCACTTAATTACTCTTCCGGCGCGTTCTCGATCGGATCAAACCGGCTCGCATCGAGCCCGAGCAGGTTCCATGACTGCTGCATGTGCTGCGGCAGCGGCGCGGTGGCATCAATGAAGCCGCCGCGGGGATGCGGGATGACGATGCGGCGCGCCAATAGGTGCAGCCGGTTTTGCAGGCCGCCCGGCAGTTGCCAGTTCTCGATGTTGAAATATTTGGGATCGCCGACGATGGGGTGGCCGATATGCTCCATGTGGGCGCGCAACTGGTGGGTGCGCCCCGTCACCGGCTTCAGCGACACCCAGGTCAGCTTGTTACCGGCGGTTTCGACCACCGCATAGTATGTCACCGCGTGACTTGCGCCCTCGTCGCCATGCTGGGCGATGCGCATGATGGTGTCGTCCTCGCTCTCCTCCTTGGCAAGGAAGGTCGAGATGCGGCCCTGCTTCGGCTTCGGGAGCCCCGGCACGAGCGCCCAATAGGTTTTTCGCGCCGACCGCGAACGGAAGGCGCCGGTCAGATGCGAGGCGGCAAAGCGGGTCTTGGCGACCAGGAGGCAGCCCGACGTCTCCCTGTCGATGCGGTGCACGAGGCGCGGCTTCTGGCCCTTAGAATCGCGCATCACCTCCAGCATCTGGTCGATGTGTCGCGTCATGCCCGAGCCGCCCTGCACGGCAAGTCCGGCCGGCTTGTTCAGCACGAGAACGTCGTCGTCCTCGTAGATCGTCATCTCCTTCAGCGCGGCAAGCGTCTTTTGCGCCGCCTCCGACTGCGGGTTGGGTGCCTTCGGCGTGTCGAGCTTCAGCGGCGGAATGCGGACGCTCTGGCCCTCCTCCAGGCGGTCCTTGCTGTCGACGCGCTTGCCGTCCACGCGCAGCTCGCCTTTACGAACGACGCGCTGGATGTGGGAGAACGACAGGCCGGGAAAGTGCGCTTCAAGGAAGCGATCGACGCGCATGTTGTTCTCGTCGGCCGTCACCTTGACGGTCTGCACCTTGGTCGGCAGCAATACCTCGACGGGCTTTGCCGGTGCAGCCTTTTCCGGTTCGGCTTTGGGCGCGCGCCGCTCGACGCGCTCGCTCGCAAAGCGCGGCGGCTTCGCACCGGGCTTGCCGCCCGGCCGCAGCCCAGCAGGCTTCGCGCTGCGCGCCTTGAACGGGCGCGCCTCCTTGCGCTCATCGCGCGAACGGGGCTTTGGATCGGTTCTTTTGATGCGGCGGCTCATGGTGCCTGCGTAGCTCAAAAGCAGCCTCGCGTCACGGCGAAATGGCGATTTTGGCTTCAGCCACCCCGCTCCTTCCGCAACTTCGCCCAATAATCCAGCCGCTTGCGGATCTCCCGCTCGAACCCCCGCTCGGGCGGGTCGTAGAAGGTCTGGCGGCCCAGGGCTTCCGGGAAATAATCCTGGCCGGAGAAGGCGTCGGGCGTGTCGTGGTCGTATTCGTAAGATGCGCCGTAGCCTTCCGACTTCATCAGCTTGGTCGGCGAGTTGAGGATGTGCTTCGGCGGCAGCAGCGAGCCGGCCTGCTTTGCGACCTGCATCGCCTTGCCGAAGGCGGTGTAGACGGCGTTCGATTTCGGTGCGGTGGCGAGATAGACCACCGCCTGCGCGATCGCGAGCTCGCCCTCGGGATGACCGAGGAAGTCGAAGGCGTCCTTGGCCGCGTTGGCGATGACCAGCGCCTGCGGATCGGCAAGCCCGATATCCTCGACCGCCATGCGAACGACGCGGCGGGCCAGAAACAGCGGGTCCTCGCCGGCATCGAGCATGCGCGCGAGATAATACAGCGCGGCATCGGGATCGGAGCCGCGCACCGACTTATGCAGCGCCGAGATCAAATTGTAATGGCCGTCGGCCGACTTGTCGTAGATGGGCGCGCGACGCTGCAATATCTCCTGCAACTGCGCGGCGTCGAAAATCTCGTCCTTGCGCGCGGCGCGCCAGACTTCCTCGACGAGCGTCAGCGATGCGCGGCCGTCGCCATCGGCCATGCGCACCAGCACGGCGCGCGCTTCCTCGTCGAGCGGCAGCTTGCGGCCCTCGACCTCCTCGGCATGCGCAAACAGCTTTTCGATCGCGGCCGCGTCGAGCGAGCGAAACACCAGCACGCGCGCCCGTGACAAAAGCGCCGCGTTGAGTTCGAAGGACGGGTTTTCGGTGGTGGCGCCGACCATCACCACCGTGCCGTCTTCCATGACCGGCAGAAACGAATCCTGCTGGGCGCGGTTGAAGCGATGCACCTCGTCGACGAACAGCAGCGTGCCCTTGCCCATCTCGCGGCGTGCACGCGCGGCCTCAAAGGCCTTCTTCAAATCGGCAACGCCGGAGAACACCGCGGAGATCTGCTCGAAATGCAGATCGGTGGCGTCCGCGAGCAGCCGCGCCACCGTGGTCTTGCCGGTGCCGGGCGGGCCCCAGAACACCAGCGAGCCCAGCGTGCGCGTCTCCAGCATGCGCGTGAGCGCGCCGTCGGGACCCAGGATGTGATCCTGGCCGACGACCTCCGAGAGCGCGCGCGGCCGCAGCCGATCCGGCAGCGGGTGCGGAGCCTCGTGATCGAGCCCCGCCGCGGCGAAGAGAGTTGGTGTCTCCTGTGGTCGCTTCGGACTCATCCGCCCAGCGTGACGTTGATCTGCTGGCCGCCGCGCACCAGCGTGATGCGCCAGATGCGCTGGCGCTCGGCCGCCGCCTTTTCGAGATCGCTGGTCTTGCTGATCTTTTGGTTGTTGACCGCCAGGATGACGTCGCCCTTCTGGAAGCCGACATTCGCGGCCGCACTGTCGCCGCCGAGATCGGTGACCACCACGCCTTCGGTATCGGCGTCCAGATGCAGCTCGTCGGCGAGCGCCGGGGTGATGGTCGAGACCTTCGCGCCCTGAAGAGGCGAGCGCGCGGTGATGACGAGCTCGTTGCGGCCGGCATCGGGCGCGGCGTCCAGCGCCACCGTCAGCTTGACCGGCTTGCCGCCGCGCTGCACGTCGATCTGCGCGGTGCCGCCGAGCGGCCGTGTGGCGAAGCGATAGTCGAAAGCGTTGGGATCATCCACGGTCTGGCCGTCGATCGAGACGATCAGGTCGGAGGATTTCAGCCCGGCCTTGGCCGCCGGCCCGTTCGGGACAACGCTTGCGACCAGCGCACCGGTGGGCGAACGCAGGCCGAGACTCTCGGCGATCTCCGGCGTCACCGCCTGCAGCTTCGCCCCGAGCCAGGGCCGCTTCACCGCCTTGCCGCCACCCTTGGCGGAGGCGACGACGACGCGCACCATGTTGGCGGGGATCGCGAAGCCGATGCCCTGCGAGCCGCCGGAGCGCGAATAGATCGCGGTGTTGATGCCCGCGAGCCTGCCGTTCATGTCGACCAACGCGCCGCCGGAATTGCCAGGATTGATCGCCGCGTCGGTCTGGATGAAGAACTGGTAGTCGGTGATACCGACCTGCGTGCGCGCCAAGGCCGAGATGATGCCGTGAGTCACGGTCTGGCCGACGCCGAAGGGATTGCCGATCGCCATCACGACGTCGCCTACCATCAGCTCGTCCGAATTGGTAAATTCGAGAGCCGGAAACTTCTCCTTGGTGTCCTTCAGACGCAGCACCGCGAGATCGCTGCGAGAGTCCTTCAACACGATCTCGGCCTCGAACTCACGCTTGTCCGACAGCGACACCTTGACCTGGTCGGCGCCTTCGATGACGTGGACGTTGGTGACAACGAGCCCCGACGCATCGACGATCACGCCCGAACCGAGCGAGCGCTGCACCTGCTCCTGCTGCTGGCCGGGCACGCCGAAGAAGCGGCGGAAGATGGGGTCGTCGAGCAGCGGGTTGCGGTTCTGCACCACCTTGGCGGCGTAGACGTTGACAACCGCCGGCTGCACCCGCTGCACGATCGGCGCATAGGACAGCCGCAGTTCGGCGGGCGAGGACGGCACACGGCGGTCCTGCGCGGCGGCCGGATTGAAGTTGGCCGAAAAAGCTATGCACAGTGCCGTGACGACGGCGGTCCAGGTCGATCGAAACATTCCTACCTCTTGGAAAAGACGCCGGAATATAGGCGCGTTCGCCCCCCATTAGAAGGGCGCCCGGCGGCATATTCGACCCCTTTGGCGTGTCCGGCCTGCAAGCTGTGCGTGCGAAATAGCAATTTGCCGGGTGTGGATTGGCATGATGTGCGTCATCTTGCATGGTGGTGCAAGGCGGATTCGGTTGCGGCGAATTTACACCAGTGGGAACCGTGCAACCGGGCGCAGCGTCGCGGGGCAGTCATCGATCACACCTAGGCTCTCCGCCAACGACTTGGGGAAGTTCGTCAAACGATGGAGTCATGACGTGAGCAGGACAAGAATTGCAGCCACGGCGATTGGTCTCGCCGCCGCACTGGCAGCCTCGCAGGCCCAGGCCCAATCGGCGAGCAGCAGCGACCAGGAGATCGCGCTCCTGAAGCAGCAGTTGAAGATGCTGGAGCAGAAGCTCGACAAGCTCCAGAGCCAGACCGCCGCGAATACCGCGGCCACGGCGAAGGCCAGGCTTGAGGCGAAGGCGGAGGCGAAGGCCGAAGCGCGTTCCGAAGCGAAGACCGCCGTCGCCAACGCCAACGCGGCGATCCCGCTCAAGGGACCGGCGCCTGCATCCGGCGTCGTCGTGACAATGCCGAACAACCGGCCGACCATCTGCACTGCAGATGGAGCAAACTGCGTCGGAATCACAGGCCGCGTGCATTGGGATGTCGGCGGCTACGACTATCGGCCCAACACGGCGGCAACCGTGCCGCAAAAGCTCGACAGCGGCGAGAACGTCCGCCGCGCGCGCATCGGTCTCGCCGGCAAGTTCTTCAACGACTGGAATTTCGCCCTGGTCTACGACTTCGGCGGCTCCTCCGACGGTTTTGGCGGCGCAGCTCCGGGTTCGCTGCCCGGCGGCGGCGTCTCCGGCATCGAGAACGCCTATCTCAGCTATACCGGCCTGAAACCGTTCGGCGGCAAGATGGCCATCGAAGGCGGCATCATGGACCTGCCCTACACCCTCGATGAGGCCACGAGCTCCAACGACATCATGTTCATGGAACGCGCCTCGGCGGGGATCGTCGCCACGAGCATCGCTGCGGGCGACTTCCGTTCGGCGGTCGGCACGCGCTGGTACAACGACGTGCTCTGGGCTGGCGCCTATGTCACCGGTCCCGCCACCGGTGCGATCCACTCAGCGTCGAGCGTTGCGCCGAACGGCACCACGGAACAATACGGCGCGGTCGCGCGTGTCGCCGGCCAAGTCGTCAGCGGCAAAGACTACTCGGTCCATCTCGGCGGCAATGCCGAATGGCTGATCCAGCCGACGCGCAATCTGGTGACGGGTGCACAGACGGTGACGCTGAGCGATCGTCCGGAACTGCGCATCGATCCCACGGCGCTGGCTACGACCGGCGCAATCGCCAATGCCTCCGGCGCGCAGGTCTACAGCGTCGAAGCGGCCGCCACCTATGGACCGCTGATCCTGCAAGGCGAGTATTTCTGGTACAACATCGATCGCAGCGCCAATACCGGCCTGCCGCCGCTGGGTGCGCCAAGCCTCAAATTCCAGGGCGGCTATGCGCAAGCCGGCTACGTGCTGACGGGCGAGGGTCGCAGCTATAATGCGGCGAATGCGGCCTATGGCGGCGTCAAGCCGGCACACCCGTTCTCCCTCGAGGGCGGCGGCTGGGGCGCGTGGGAGGTCGCGGGACGCTTCTCCACGATCGACCTCAACGATCAACTCGGGACCGCAACCGGCATCGCAGGCGGCCGGCAGACCGTCTACACGGCAGCGCTGAACTGGTATGTCAACGGCAACGTCCGTTTCATGCTGGACTATCTGCATGGCACGGTATCGAGGCAGGCCACGCCGATCTCGACCGCCGATGTCGGTTCGAAGTTCGATGCGGTCGCGATGCGGACGCAGTTCGCGTTCTAGGTCTCGCTTGTCATCCCGGGGGCGCGCGAAAACGCGAACCCGGGACCCGGCATCTGCAACACTATCTGAAGGAGACAAGCCATGAAGGCCGTCGGCTACAGGAAGTCGCTTCCGATCGAGGATCAGGACGCGCTGTTCGATTTCGAGACCGCCAAGCCCGAACCCAAGGGCCGTGATATCCGCGTGGCTGTGAAGGCGATCTCGGCCAATCCGGTCGATTACAAGGTGCGCAAGCGCGCAGCCCCGCCCGAGGGCGAGACCAAGATTCTGGGCTATGACGCGGCCGGCGTTGTCGACGCCGTCGGTCCCGACGTCACGCTGTTCAAGCCAGGCGACGAGGTATTTTACGCCGGCTCGATCCTGCGCCAGGGTACCAATTCCGAATTCCACCTGGTCGACGAGCGCATCGTCGGCAACAAGCCGAAGAGCCTGTCGTTCGCGCAAGCCGCCGCCCTTCCCCTCACCTCCATCACCGCTTGGGAGCTGTTGTTCGATCGGCTCGGTGCGGTGCCCGGCAAGAGTGTCGATCCGCGCACGCTCTTGATCACGGGCGGCGCTGGCGGCGTTGGCTCGATCCTGATCCAGCTCGCCCGCCGCCTCACCGGGCTGACGGTGCTCGCGACCGCGACGCGGCCGGAGTCGCAAAAATGGTGCCTCGGCCTCGGCGCGCATGCGGTGATCGACCACGGCCAACCGATGAAGGAGCAGATCGAGAAGCTTAAGCTGCCGCCGGTCGCGCTGGTGGCGAGCCTCACATTCACCGACCAGCACTACAAGAGCATCGCCGATTTCATGGCGCCGCAGGGCAAGTTCGGCCTGATCGACGATCCCCCGGAATTCACGGTTGCCGCGTTCAAGGGCAAGGCGATCTCGGTGCATTGGGAATCGATGTTCACGCGCTCCTCGTTCCAGACCGCCGACATGATCGCGCAGTATCATCTGCTCAACGACGTCGCCGACCTCATCGATAAGGGCGTCTTGCGTACCACGCTCGACCAGACCTTTGGCACGATCAACGCGGCCAATCTCAAGCGCGCCCATGCGTTGCTCGAGAGCGGCAAGTCGCGCGGCAAGATCGTGCTGGAGGGGTGGTAGTTTTTCAGCACCCGGCCGCTCCTAGCGGCCGGCCCGCTCTGTTACGATCCGCCGCCCGTTGTGCCGGGCGACGATTGTCGGGGATGAGCTGAATGAGCTTCTGGATGAAAACAACGATTTTTGCGGCTGCATTCACGGCTGCCGCGATTTTCGGCGGAGCAGACCTGGCTCTTGCCGACGACTATCCCGAAAGGCCGCTGCAATTGGTCGTGCCGTTTCCTCCTGGAGGCGCCTCCGACGTCGTCGCGCGCATCATCGCCGGCGAACTCGAGGCCCGCCTGGGCAAGCCCGTCATCGTCATGAACCGTCCGGTTGGCGGCACCACGATCGCGGGCAAGGAGGTCGCCCGCGCCGCGCCCGACGGCTACACCCTGTTCTTCAGCTCCAACTCGACCTTCACCCTGCCAGCGGCCGTCAAGGAAACCGTGCCTTACGATGCGGCCAAGGATTTCGAGCCGCTGGGGCAAGTCGGCAAGATCACCCTGGTGCTGGTCACCTACAAGGACAATCCGATCAAGGATCTGACCGCGCTTGTCGCGGAAGCCAAGGCCAATCCGGACAAGCTGTCGCTCGCGTCGTTCGGTGCCGCGACGGTGTCGCACTTCGCAGGCGAGCTGTTCAAGTCGAGTGCAGGCATCAAGATGGTGCACCTGCCGTACAAGGGCAGCGCGCCCGCGATGAACGATCTGATCGGCAAGGCACATCCAGTATCACGTCGACACCGTGATCGCGGTCAAGCCGCAGCTCGACGCCGGCACCGTGCGTGTGCTCGCGGTATTCTCGGCAAAGCGGACGCCCTACCTACCCGATGCGCCGACCCTCGCGGAGCTCGGCTATTCGGGCATCGATTTCGCGTCCTGGGGAGCCGTCGTCACGCCGAAGGGACTTCCGCCGGCCGTACGGGACAAGCTGACGGCCACGTTGGAAGCCACCATCAACAACCCCACCGTGGTCGAGCGCTTCACCAAAGTCGGATTCGAGCCGGGCTTCGCGCGCTACAGTGACTGGGCCTCCGCGATCAACAAGGAGACCGCGGAGATGAAGCAGATCGCGCAGACGGCGGGAATCAAGGAAGACTAGAGCGTCTTCGAGCGAAGTGGGGCCGGTTGGCGTGAAGAAGACGCGTCAAACAAGGATCTGGAGCGTCGGTTCTGATTCAGTCAGAACCGATATATTCTAGTCCTGCTCGCGCGCTGGCCTACGACGGCAACACACCCTCGACAAACAGCAGCCGACGCTCCAACGCCGTCTGCCTCAGCTTCAGCGCCTCGGCATATTCCACAGACGCGTACCATTCCTGCGCCCGCGCCATCGATGGGAACTCAACGATGATAATGGTCTTGGGCGGCGGGCCGCCCTCCACCAATTCGGCGGCGCCGCCGCGCACGAGATAGCGGCCGCCATATTGCGCGATGGTTGCTGCGGCCAGGGTGCGATAGGCTTCCATCGCGGCTCTGTCGCGTACCTCGACCTCGGAGATCACATAGGCCGGCATCCGCAGGCCTCAGGCAATCGTATTGATGATGCCGCCCTCGGCACGCAACGCTGCGCCGTTGGTCGCGGAGGCTTCCCTCGAAGCGGCATACACCACCATGTTGGCGATCTCGTCGACGCTGGCGAAGCGCTGGAGCAGCGAGCTTGGGCGATGCTGTTTGACGAAATTGGCCGCGGCCTCATCGACCGACTGGCCGTTCTGATTGGCAAGATCCTTCACGAACGTCTCGACGCCCTCCGACATTGTCGGGCCCGGCAGCACGGAATTGACGGTGACGCCGGTGCCGCTTGTGAGCTGCGCCAGGCCGCGCGCGACCGAGAGCTGGGCCGTCTTGCTCATGCCGTAGTGGATCATCTCGACGGGAATGTTGAGCCCGGACTCCGAGGAGATGAAGACTATGCGGCCCCAGTTGCGCTTGAGCATGCCCTTCATATACGCACGCGAGAGACGCACGCCGCTCATCACGTTGACTTCGAAAAAACGACTCCAGTCTTCGTCCGGAATGTCGAAAAAGTCCCTCGGCTCGAAGATGCCGGCATTGTTGATGAGGATGTCGACGTCTGGCAGCGCCGCGGCCAGCGCCTTGCAGCCCGCCGCGGTCGAGACGTCGGCGGCGATGCCGCGGAACTTTCCGCCCGCGCCTTCCAGCTTGCGCACGGCCGCATCGACTTTGTCCTGGCCGCGTCCGTTGATCACGACGCTCGCACCCGAGCCGGCAAGGCCCTTGGCGATGGCGTGGCCGATGCCGGCAGTCGAGCCGGTGACGAGGGCGGTCTTTCCGGTCCGGTGCAGGAAAAGGAAGCCGAGGCGGCATAAGCCGACCGGCAGAGAGTTTTCAGAAAGCGGCGCCTTC
>NZ_JBVVPP010000080.1:0-14228 GCF_055811315.1 Bradyrhizobium sp. MI1.4
TGAATATCGATTGCTCCGTTGTATGGCGTGATGAGCGCCGTCTCGCTGTGAAGTTTCTGAACTGATCACAACGTCTGTGTCGACGCGGGTTCCGACCTTTAGACCGTATTGATCCGTACTGATGCTGATTCCGAGGTGACGTGTAAAACTCAGCGCACTCGATCCCGCGCGTCTTTTCTTACCGGCTTGGTGCCGTGAAGCGAAGTCGTTCTGCGCAGGTGAGGCCTGAGGCAGTTGCCGTATTCCGACAAGGCATCGAAAATGTTGCGCGGCCCTCACGAGCCATACGAGTTGAGGGATCTAAGGATGGCAATGGCCGCCGCTCTCGGGCGATCAAACTTCCGCGCATCTCCCTGGATCGCGAACCAAGGTCGTTGATCGGCTGCGACGTGGAGTCATCCGTCGTCGCGTTCGAATTGCGGGCGCGGTTCTGAAGGAGATTGGGAAGGGGCGTCTATTCATGAAAGGCTCTTAATGAAGAGCCTGACGACCTTCTCGATTATTCTTTCGCACCTGCCACAGAACGTCTCGTCGCCGAACAACATGGTTTGCGACTAACAACGAGATGGCGGATACGGCAAGCACGACGACAAGAAGATCCAAAATCATCCGAGCCTCGAACTCTCAATCACTTCACGGGGCACCCGAAGTCGCCGAGCACCGCGCGCGTCTAATGAGCGAACGGAAATCAGTCCTGAGATAATGCCTTCCGGCAGATCAAAAGCGATGGTAGCCGCAGCCAAATGGCGCGAATAATACCGATTTAAATAGTCTGAATTAAATAGGTCGATTTCGCAAGCGCCCGTCAGTTCCTTTGAAGGAACTTCCGCCAAAAAAACCTATTTTCGAAAAGCGGAAATACGTATATTGGTATTCTATTAAATCTATCTTTTTTGCAGCGTCTGACTGATTTGTGAGGGGCCAATGGATGCTTTTTGTAGCCCACGTCGCCGCCATTTTTCTGAGGAACTCCAAAAGCTAAACGACTTGATGCTGGAGGTCCAACGGCTGCGCAGGCGCGTTGCGCTAGCAGAGATCCAGCTGCGAACACAGACGGCTAAGAAGGCCTCCCTTGCGACAAGGCGAGGCCTTAGGCTCGTGGTAGATGCGGGCGCCGGAGAGACGGCCACTTCTACGAATTCTTTCCTTGGGAGATTCCAATGAGCGCGGCTCTTCCCTACGTCGGACTTGTAGTGTGTTTCGCAGTGTCGGGTTGGCTTACACTTACTTACGTGCTTTAGCCTCCGCCGGGCGGTCGCCCCTATTCGTTGCTCAATGACACCGAGTAGCGGTTTCGACCATGTGTTGATCACTCCGAGAACGCCATCGACGAAAGCCAGGCAATCCTCGTCGGCTGTGACCGCGAGCAGCGATTGTGGAGCCGTGGCCTCCAAGCCGCTCGCACCAGCCTTGCTTTTGTCTGAGTTCCAGTATTGGTTTTAGTTTCTGGAAAGGGAGACGTTACGTGGCTATGGGGACAGTGAAGTGGTTTAATCCGACGAAGGGTTACGGGTTCATTCAACCTGACAACGGCGGCAAGGACGTCTTCGTCCATATTTCGGCGGTTGAGAAAGCCGGCTTAAGCAGCCTCAATGAGGGGGCCAAAGTCAGTTTTGACGTCGTGAACAATCGCGGAAAAGACTCGGCGGAAAATCTGCGCGTCGGGTGAGCCCTTCAAACGCGCCGTGAAGATACGCGCCACACGAAAAGGCCGCAGCGGCGGACCACTGCGGCCAGCCGGGTAAAATGAAGACGTGAAATATTGATTCCAGCCCCGGCAAGACAAGCCTAGAGCGACACTGCGGGGGCGCAATGTCGTCGATGTCACACTTATGGAAAACTTAAACGTCAGCCTTGCTGACTGAGGGAGGGCCCGCCGGGGCTGGCGATAGCGAGCCCTCAACCTCTAGCAGGAGGCGCGAGATTCACCGGCGCATCGCAAGGCGAATAATCTGCACCCGAGCGTGTCAGATTGATGTCAAACCAGTATCGAAACTCGGCAGGTCGGTTCTGTGTGAGCCAGCGAGCTTTCAATCACCGCTGATGGCCCAGACCAATTCCCAAGTAGAGCGCCTTCTGACGTAGCGAGCCCTCGGTGCGCTTGGTTGCCTTGGATATTTTGGCGACGGGCGTTCGCGCCTTTGAGTGCGCTTTAAGTTCCTTGATGTCGTTCTTCGTCCACTCGCGGCGAACTACTTGTTTCTTTCTAGGCAAAGCGACGCTCCTTCGATGTTGAAGGGGCGTCTCTAACAACATAGGGCGCAGTTCGCAAGCCGCGCACTCACCCACTACGCGCAACGAAATTTAAACGCGCCTTCCCCGCCAGGAGTGACGCGCATGTTCAGGGTTGTAGCTGGGGCGTTGTGGACTCCAACTCATCGCGAAGTTGGAGTGGCAGCCCATCCGCTTTCGTTAGAAATAACCAATCCAGGGTAAGGCCGGGAATCTTTTGCACCAGCAAAATGCCGACGCTCTTCGACGAAGGCATGCCCGTTCGAAATTATTCCAGCGCTGCACTTCAATTCCGATCGGCTCACAAAACGCCGTCTGCGTCCCGGCAACGGCTTCCCGCACGAGCTTGAGCCTCTCGGCGACGTTTTCGTTACTCAATGGATTTTCGGCCATTGATTGCTAACCTTGGACCCCGCGGCGAGGGGAATCTGAAACTGTCTCAGGGTGGGTGCTGATTTGTTTCAAGAGATGACCCACTGCAGCGCCAGTCTCAGGTACGAGAAAAAGTAGCGATGAACGAATAGCCCGAGGGGCGGCCATGCGATGATGCCGATGCCGAGTAGGATTATGATGCCTGAACCGATCAGCATCTCTTTGATTTCGCGGTGCATCGCGTCAGTTTAGGCAATTCTCTGCTATCTAGTCCATTCCCTCGGGGTCAGCGCAAGTCAACACCCTTCAAGGGTACGTCGCCTCCACGGTTGCGATCGCCAGCTGGCGCGCGAGCAACAGACGCCGCACTGCCGAGGAAGCGTTGCCGCGGTGAATGATGCAAAGCCGCGGCGGCCGTTGTGCCGGGGAGGGACACCGCCGGCTAACTGATCCATTGCGCGAAGGCGCGCCTGCTGGTGCGGCTTACTCGGCCTCGCTGCTTACGGAAACGTTGTAACCGACCGTAGACGGCCTGGCGACTGCGACCCAACCGCTCGCCCAGCTCGGTTGCAGTCATGCCCTCGTCGAGTAGCGCAAGTAGTTGCGCTTCTTCGTCGGGCGACCACGGGCGGATCTCTTGTCGATTATTGGACATCGATTTCATGCCAGCAGAAGCGCTGCGGACCATCATCGTATAGCAAGGTGGTAAATGATGAGTTCCAGGTTTGGAGCGTGAACGTCGCGAGGTTGCGCGTGCACCCAGCTTGCTCGGCCAGGGCCGAACTGGCCACACGCCTATAGAGCGGTCCAGGGTGCCGGCGTAACGATCTGTAAGTATTGGGCATGCAAAATAGCGCCTTTCTGCGGGTGATCAGTCCGACCAAGGAGATCGCCGTGACATCAGATAATGATGACGAGCTGGCTGTTTTGACGCGAGAGATCGCTGACAAGGTGACCTATGTTCAGAGCCAAATTCGAGGTCCTTAAGCGAGACGGACACGACGTATCCGACTATGAGAGAGCTAACCAAAGAGCGGTCGCGCTTGGCAACACGGATCGCGAGGCAGTTTAGACCGCTTGAAATAGCTTCGACCAATGAAGGACCCGAGACAGCCGCGTCAACTCAAGGATAAGTAATCATGTCGGATCGCCGGAAGATCGATCGTTCGGACGTCGACTTGGTCGCATACATTTTTGGAGATGGTGGCAGCCAACGTTGCCGCGTTTTCAACATCTCGGAGGACGGGGCTGGGATCGAACTACCGGCGAAGTTGCACATGCGTGCCACATTCAAGATGATGTTGGAGAGAGACCGTATCATCAGAGATTGTCGACTTGTTTGGTGCAGTGATACTCGCATCGGCGTTGTGTTCGAAAAGGATTGAGTCGCTAGGTTGTCGGTGCCAGCCAAGTGCCCCGCGGGACAAAGGTCGGGGAGTGTTACCAGGCTGTCTAGCGCGAGGCGTCGAGCGTTGTTGCTGCGGGTTAACGACGACGCACGCGCGGGTGCTGTGAGGAGGGCGCCCGGTGATCCGCTTCCCCAGGGAGCCTGTCGTTCTTGACAGGTGCGGGACCTGCCGAGATGTGGGCACGATCGCGGCAAAGGACGAGGGCCGCGGCTATGCGACGTTACTACTTCCCGATTTTCCACAACGGCGAGACACAGGCTGACGGTGTGGGCGAGATGTTTAGCTCTGCTGAGATAGCTATCCAATACGGCGCCCGTGTCGCTCGGGATATCGCCAGCGATCCCGTTGCGACCGTGATGCGGGCACGGTTGTAATCGTGATTTGGTCAGGCGAACGGTGAAGCGAGCGATCGCCAACCTCTCGCAGCAGGGCTGGATCGAAATCTACAAGCTGGGCCGGATGAAGCGGCGCATCTCGCTGGCCGAGCGCGTGCGCGAGCTGGTCGAGATCGGCCTCGAATCCGAAGAGCAAGAAAAGGCCCATGCATGCCGCACATCGACACTTCAACATGGGTCAAAGGCACCTTCGTCGGCTACGTCGACATCGTAAAGCTGCGGCTGCCGCTGGGTTGCCTAGAATTCGCGCTGCCAACCCCACCGCTTTGATCATCCTGATGGGGTGCCCGCGGAAGGGAAGCTTAAGCGAGGCCAACGCGACCACTGTCGAGACCGGGTTGGTCGCGGCATTCTCCGCTTGGGACGACGCGAATTCGCGCTGGATACCAGTAACGCCCGACCCGAACGGAGCCTGGGTCAACGATAGCAACGTCGGCACGTGGATTGGCCTGCAGCCCGGCAAGCGTTTGCGCTTCGATCGTCCAGATCTGATTGAAGATACGAGCGCCTTGGCGATAAAGACGCTGGGCCTCGGTCTCGTCCCCCGTGAGCACAGCACGGTCAGCTGCAAGGTTGATCTCGGTCGTTAGCCGAGCAAGGCGGGCAGAAAGCTGGATGAGCCTGGCGTCATCTTCCAATTTCACGGCTCTGTCCCCGCAAAGCGCAGCTCGAATGGCGGCGCCGTCACTTGAGGCGCGCGCCGCGGTCCGGCTGCCTCGATCGACCAAGCGGCGATCAGTCCCAACCAACCAATAGGCTTGCCCGTGGCATCGTATCCTCGAGGTTCGGGCTATCACCGAAGCGCGGGCGTCGACAGTTGACGAAGCGCGATAGTGGCGGATTGGCTTCTGTCGATGTCAGAGGGATTTGCAAAAGGGGAACACTGGCCGCCGACCTACTTGACGTAGATCATTCGTTCCTTAGTGGCCCGCAGGCTGCGGACGTAATAACCTTGTGCCTGAACGGCTGATGATTTCGTTGCTAACCTTGAGAACTCGTTTTCTGCTCTTGCGCCAGGTATGTGCAGAGTAGAGCGCAGGTACGGCAGAGCCTGTAGGTAGAACGAGCAAGCCGCGCTTGTCGGCGGACAAGTCGCTCCACCGGGATCTACGGCGGCTCAGTCCGCGCACGAGCGGACGACGGAGCGCGCAAGCTAGCTGACCGGCTTGCCTGCGAAGCCTGGAATAAACGCATGCTTGCCCTTCCACGGACCGGCCCAGCTTGGCTAGCGCCCGCGGATGCACTCAACGCGCGGTAGCCTATAAGGCATGGCCGCTTCGATGCTGCGCAAAAGCGCATCGGGCCAGCCTGTCCGCTGGCGGGGTACCGGAGGGGACAAGTGGGTCAGGGGGTCCGACTGCTGGCGCGTGAGAGGTACGCCCTGCCATTGGACAATAGTGCAGATCGGCGATTTCGCTCTGTTCACTTGTGACCTGGAAAAGGGGTTTGCTTGCGTGTTCGGCGACGTTAATTCCCCCATTCCCGTACTCGCCGTTATCACACCGACGACGGTCCGCGTGAGATCGATCTGACGATCACGCTGAGGCATTCGGTGTCCCGCGGCACGGCCGTTCCAGAATTAACCTGATCTCGCTGTATCAAGCTTAATTCTACAACTCGATTGCAGCGTCACTGCGAAGAGCTACCTTCTCAGCGCCGGACATTGCCCCGTCCGGGTCCACCCAAGGCGAAGTCGTCGCGCCAACATATTCGGCGCGGCGCTTCGTTTGATCGCAGGCCGGTTCAACTTGAAAGAGCAGCCCGACCACGAAACTCTTGATCTTATCGAGATGCGCCGGCAGCTCACCGCACTGCGTTCGCAACACTCCGACAATCTTCAAATTGCGACGCTGTTAAACCGATTTCTCGTGAAGATCGCATTTCTAACCGCGCCAACAGACCTCGCGCACGAGCAGTATCTCCGATCGGGATTTGAAAGAACGTTGACGAAGGTCAAAGAGATTGCTGCACGGACCAAATCCTGAGCCAGACCTCCACACGCGCTGACGCAACCTCCCCGCGCAGTAACTTTAACGATCGGATCGTGTTGCGGCGTTCAGCGCGGAGTTGGATGCTAGATACAGTCGCCGAGGCGTCCATGTATCGCGTAACCGATGCCTTCGCGGCTAGGGGCTGCCGCCCTGGGAAGCGGCGGCCCCGCCCAATGCGAGCGATCGATGCAAGCGCGGCGGCGGAGCGACAGGACTTGGGCCCACCAAGATGCCTTTATCCGATTCTCCGGCGCAGCGCGTATGCGGCAGTGTGCCGTCCGCGATTTTTCCTCTGATGGCGTGGGTATATACCTCAACGGCGCTAGGGTCTTGCCGTTAGATGTCGAGCTATCGCTTCATGCGGACGAAGCTGGTGTCGCCTGTCGTCTCGTCTGGCGATGGGGTGACTACGCTCGGTTCGAGTTTCTTCGTTACGGTATTCGCGATCGAAGAACGCCCTGACAGCGCGCGTACGGTCCACCTACGTGCATGTCATTCGTCGGACGCGCTCAGGGGGGCGATGCCGCGCCATGTCCCTAGTCGGGGGTCAACCGGAAGTCCCGCAATCAGGAGCAGACCGGCGCGCAAGAGTAGGTCCAGCATGGAGCGACCGACCTCGCTAGATTGCTACAATCCGTTCCAGCCCTCCAGGACCTGAGTGGTTGCCATTCTGAGGCAAGCCAGAGCGTGAGGCAGGCCGGAGCGCGGAGCGCCCGCTCGGGCAGGTCACCTGCAGATAAACTGCCGGTTGAACGAACCTTGAGTGCTCAGCGCAGATTGCCGGCAAAAGAGCGTCCGTGCATTTCACCCGAATGATTGGGATCGCGCGAGCCGAGATCACCATCGCGATAAGTCGATCTTGGCGAGTGCTTCACCCGGGTTGCGATCGCCGCCGCCGTTCCCGCGGTCGTCGGACAACTTGGGCCGGCAATTGTCCTTCTTTCGCAGGTCTTCGTCTTGGGACGACTGGCAATCGTCGTTCTTGGGGCTCCTGAAGTCGCCATCATGCTTGGACTGGTCGCCCTTGCCGTCATTCGCGGGGTTGTCCCTTCCGGCATGGTCCGAGAAATCGCTCGTGCAGCCGTCATTCGAGCGGTCAGCGTGGCGGTCCACGACCGATGCAGCACCGCCCTTTCTTGTTGTACCCTTTCCGGCAAGCCCGGCGGAGCCAGCATCGCCCGCAGCCGCCGCGGCTGGGCCGCGGCTTGGACTTCCGACTTGGGACAGCCCGCTCGCCGAGGCAAGATGGATGATCAAATCCGCTCCGTGGGTGATTTCGGGGCGGTGCGCTACGCTCACACGCGTCATGTTTAGATGCCTGAGATTCGCATTGATTTCTTTCTCCTTCTCAGTGTCAAGATGTGCCGTGCCCTCATCCAGAAACAGGATCTTTGGTCGGCGATAGAGCGCGCGCGCAAGCAGTACTCGCTGTTTCTGCCCACTGGATAACGAGCTTCCCATGTCGCCGATGAGGCTGTTGTAGCTCATCGGCATTGCCATGATGTCATCGTGGATGCCGGCAATCCGCGCGCACTCGATCATCCCCTGCAGGTCGAATGTTGTGTCAAAAAAGCAAATATTGTCGGCAATCGATCCCGACAGCAATTGATCCTCCTGCATCACCGCGCCAATTTGCTCGCGATAAGCGCGCGGTCCGATCTGGCCCAGCGGAAGGCCGTCGATCAGAACCTCACCGCTCGTTGGCTCGAGCAGCCCAAGCATAATCTTGACAAGAGTTGACTTGCCGCAGCCCGATGGTCCCATGATCGTCACGAACTGTCCGGGAGCAACGCACAGATTGACGTTGTTAAGAATCAGAGACTCTCCTTCTGCATACCGGAAGCACACGTTGCGCAGTTCGATCTCGCCGCGAATCTGGCGGATATATGAGAGGTCTGGGTCGTGCCCGCGCTCGAGCGGGGTGAGCGCAATGTCGGCGAGACGCTCCAGGTGCAGTCCGAGGATGCGGACATCCACCAGCTTCTCGATCAGCAGCGCTGTCCGCTCAGCGAACTGCAGCTTGTAGCTGACGAAGGCGAATATCATGCCAACCGTGATGAGGTTGTCTAGTGCAAGGCGAGCGGCGAGGTAGATTGTGATTACGTTCTCCAAGCCGAATATCGTGTCGTTCATCGCTTTGAAGCTGATCCTCGCCCGACCTAGCCGCACGTTGGCGTTTATATACGCAGCATAGCGGTTCAGCCACTGGCCCTCCCGTTCGTTTTCTCGGTTGAGCAACTTTAGGCTTTGCGCTGCTCGCACGGTTTCGATGAAAGTGGAATTCTCATCTGCCTTGCTGTGAATGGCCGCTTCGCTCCGTTGCCGGAACATGCTGAAAAGAGCGAGCCGCAGGGTGGCATACAACGCGAACGCCAGCAGGACAACAAGTCCGAGCTGGACGTTGTAGGTGAACATCAACGCCAGCATCAACACCGACATGAGACCGTCAATCAACCCCGTGATCAATCCCTCCGCGAGCACGTTGCGGATGGGCTCGATCGAGTTGAAACGAGACAGGATGTCGCCGATGTGCCGCTTTTCGAAGAATGAGAGTGGCAAGCGCACCAGATGATGAAACAGCCGCGCGCCGATCTGAAAACTCAACGTGTTCTGCAGAACAAGAATAATGAACGAGCGGGTCGCGGTCGACGCGACCCGTATCAGGAGGAGCAGAGCGAATCCGAGCCCCAGGACGACCAGGAGATCGACATCGCCTCTGGCGATGACCTCGTCAACGGTGAGCTGCATATAGAAAGGGGCGGCGAGGAGAAGAATTTCGATGACCACTGACAGAACTAATATTTGGGCGAGGGCACAACTGTTCCCGTTCATTCCGCTCCAGAATACCGAGAACGGCAATCTCACTCTCTCGTCTGTGCGGCAGAACTCTTCAGTGGGCGAGAGCTCGAGCGCGACCCCGGTGAGATGTCTAGATGCTTCAGCGAGGGGAAACCATTTCTCGCCGGCTGCCGGATCGTGCACCACGATCCCCCTCTTCCTATATGCTTTCAGAACAACGAAATGAGCCATGTCCCAGTGCAGAATAGCCGGCAGACGCAATTGGCAGAGATGGCCGATCTCGATACGCAGCGGCCGACACGCCAGCCCGAGGCGAGCTGCTATTTCCATGAGGTCGCGGAGAGTGACCCCTTTTAGCGACACTGGATGCCGGCGCCGCAGGCTGTTCAAGTCAGTTCGATGACCATGATAGGACGCTACCATAGCAAGGCAAGCGAGCCCGCACTCCGTCGCCTCCGTCTGCCGGATGACGGGGAGGAATCTGCGGCCGCTGAAATTCAATAGTCCCTGCATGGGCTACATCCTTGCGCTTAACACCGGATCAAGCAGCCACCTCATCAGGGACCGCTGCTCAAGGATCACGTCGGCCCTGAGCAGCATGTCCGGCTGAAGCGGCATCTTACGGCCATAGGCGTCGATGTCGGGCCGCTCGAGAGCCGCAGTCACACGGTAAGCCGGTTCCTTGAGGGCGATCGGCCCGGTCGTTTCGTTGCCGGTCAGAATGGTGTGAGAGACGTTGGTCACGCTGCCGCGGTAGGTGCCGAATTTCTGATAAGGAAATGCATCGTAAAGTATCCTTACCTGCTGGCCGGGGCGCACAAAACCGAACGCGCGTGTCGGAAAGAACAACTCCGCCTGCAAGTGCGCATCAACGGGAATGATTTCGAGCTGCATATGCCGGGGATCAGCGATTTGGCCCATTGTCGCCTGAAGCGTGGACACGCGCCCACTCGTTGGCGCCTTGATAACGTAAGCCTGCCGCCCGTTCACCTCGGCCACGCGCTGTTCGATCGAGGAGAGTTCATTACGCAGTCCGCGGATCCTCTCTGCGGCGATGGTTGGGAGTTGCTCGAGTGTATGCCGAGCGTCCGTCAACTGGGTGTGTCGTGCGGTGATCTGCTGATCGAGCGACACCACACTCTGCTTTTGCTCAAGTGCGGCTTGCTCACGGCGCTTGAGCTCAATCGTTGGCAATGCGCCGCTCGCGGTTAGCTTAGCGCCCGTTGACACGAAGCTCTCGGAAAGTTTCAGTCGCTCGTTTTGGATGTTCCGCTGGTCCCCGAGTTGGACAATCTCTCCTTCAATCCCCTTGATCGTGGAACCGAGGCGATCCCGTTCTGAGGCGGTTCGGCGATCTTCGGCATCGATCTGTCGCTCGACCACATTGCGTTGCTGCGTCAGCACCGCAAGTACGGTTGCATTGACGTCATCGCCATTGGCCGTGATTTGGGAAGTGACTATGGTCAGGAGCGGGTCACCCTCCGCAACCTCTTGCCCCTCCTTCACGTGTACCGTCTTGATGAAGCCCTGTTGTGATACGAAAATCTTAGCTGTGCCGGAGGTCGGCGTCAGATACCCGGAGACGGTCTCCTTGCGGGCGTATTGCGCGATGGAGAGAAAACATAGAATGAATACAACGAGCGCCGCAAGGCTCCAGCTAAGTAGTGTGCTCGACAGCGGCTGCAGCAATACGACCTCACCCCAGGTGTGGCGCTGATGCAAAAAGTCGACGGCTTCCTTGCGAAACAGAGTTGGTCGGTTCGCCATGGACGCACCTTGCTGAAGCGCTGCGCGGAGTATCTTTCCGCCAAAGCAAGACTGCGGATGGATAACGGAGAACCGCTTCCCCTGATGGAGAAGCGGTTCGCCGATGCATCCGCCTTTATCCAATAAAGACCTGGGACTGCTTGGACAGCAGGCCAACCTGAACTTGGTTTCCGCTGAGCACATTGATGTCGCCAGTTCGGATCAGTGATCCGCCATCATGGCAGCCACCGCCACAGCCGCCGGTGCCGGCGGCCACGAGGTCGAGCTCCTCATCAGACAGTTCGATAGGGTGAGCAAGATTGGTCATCTCTAGCATGTTGGTCTCCTTTCGGGTTAGGTGGCGGAACATTGATGTAACTGTTGCCACGTCATCACTAGGTGCAAGACGCCAATCTGGATGCACGGTCGCGCAAATTTTGTGAGCGGCAAGTGTTTCACGCTTGTTGTATCGTGATTTTTGCAACGTCGTATGCAAGGCGCTTTAAGTGGGACTCAGTGGCGGCTTCGTCAGAGTGAGTTGGATGTTCTGGTCTGCTGGACGTTCTGCGCGGCCGAGATGCGACATTGCGCCTTCCGAAGGAAAGCGCGTTGACGCGCCATGGCGAGCTCGGTCCGGAGAGCGCCTTGGCTTGTTTCGATGGCTCATCGCGAAGCTGCGCAAGTCGACGCGTGTTTTGACATAGTTTGTTGAGAAGGTGCGTCGAATGTCCTCCGCTGGCATTACGCGGGAGTCGGACCGGTGCGTGCTCTGAAGTTATAAACGCGACTAGCGACGATGTTGACGTTGCCCATTTTCGAAGTTGGCTTGAGGACTTACGTTGCTGCTCGCAGCGGCTCAGCTGGCCGGGGAGCACGACCCGCCATGGTCCGCCTGCACCCCTGACGACCACGGTGGCCCTTTGGTAATCGCGGAAAAAAAGTTTGAAACTTCCGGGAACGAAGTCGCTGGTTGCTGACTTGAGTTCGCCAACAGCCGATTTCGTTTTTATTTAAAACCGATCATTTAAATAAATTTTAAACGCGCGGCATAAAATGCCGCAGTGCCTTAGGAGGGGTGACTTCAACCATGCCCCATCAGTGCCTCGATTTAACAAAGGCAAGGTCTCGCTCCGGCGCAGTGCGCCATGACAGCTCTCTCACTGGCGAGACGGCTCTTAATTACGAAACAGCTCTGCTTGAGTGCGCCTCCGGATCGCAGTCCGCCGTCGGCAAGATCTACGCGCGCGAGAGGGAGCAGTTGCGCGCGATGGCGCACCGTATCGTGCACGACCGATCGCGTTCCGAGGACGTCATCCACGACGCGTTCGCGCAGATTCTCCGATATGCGAAAAACTTCGATCCTGCACGCGGATCCGCCCGGGGCTGGATTTACGCGATCGTCCGCAACACGGCGTTCAAGATGCGGCAGAACGCCAGGCGCGAAGTCGCAATCGAGGACGATGCATTGAATGCCATCTGTACGCGGGAACAGACGGTTCCGAACCCTGCGTGCTGTATCCCAGATAGCATGACGCTGCGAACCATGCTCGATCAACTCGAGCCACAGCGCCGCGCGAGCCTGCTTCTGGCGATCGTCGATGGGCGCACGCATGAGGAGATTTCCGAATACCTCCGGGTTCCCGTCGGAACCGTCAAGGCGTGGATCCGGAGAGAGCTCGTGGCCATGCGCCGGCAGCTCGAATGAGGAGTGAACTTATTGTTTCGCCGCTGCATCCATAGGCGTGCTTCGGCGACAGTAGGAGTGACGGCGTGGTGATCCGGGCAGGGCACGCGCCCGTGGCGCAGGTGCCTGTGACCGTCGCAAAGCTGAAGCGAGGAACGAAGCCATGTCTATCCTGAGCAGTGTGATGACCATTCTCGGGCTGATAAAGCTCACGGGAACCGGCGTCCCAGCCGAGGAATGCACGTCAACCAAGCCGGACGATTGTGGCGACGGCAAGCAGTCAAAGTGGAATGACGATCACAGCGGCAACGACGAGTATTCGAACGGCGACGGCAAAGACAATTACTCCAAGCTAAAGGGCATGGGCGCTGACCCGAAAGACGGCACCTACCCAGAGCACGATGGGGGCTGGAAGGATGCCAAGGACGGTGAATACCAGCCCAAGGACCATAGTGATCTCGAGCCGGCTGACGATGGCAGCAGGGGCCACACCGATCGCAGTCCTGGTGACGCGCTGGCCAAGTTCGACTTCTCCCACGGTGAGTTCGCGGGTGATTTCAGCTCGCACGGTCCAGATCATGCGGGTGACATACACGGCGCGCTCGCTTCGATGTCTTCCGGCGATGCGCTCGAATACGCCATCGGTTTGATGGGCCCAATGGATCACTTCGACGTAGGGCATTTCGACACGACGACGGATACGTCGCACGACACGGACGCCTGATATGCCGAAGAGACTCGTCTGGCGGTGAATGCTGCCGGGCGAGGGTGGTTTTTGAACCAGAAAGGCGGCGGTCATGCACCAGGTAGAAAAGCGCGAATTGATCGAACAAGAGCGGAAGATTTTCGAAGCCGGAGTGCAGCGGGCCGACAAGCGGTCCGGCTCTTTCAGTTTCTTGACCCGGTCATTCTTTATTGCCCAGCTAGTTGCCTGCGAGGAGTTTCTTGCCGCCCCGTTCAAATCTGCGCTGGCCAAGCAAGAAGACGCGACAGCGGCTCAGGCAGGTATGGGGCCGCAAGGAACAAACGACGAGCTGCCTGCGAGCGACCCCGCGAAACCGGGCTGGGAGGATGAGAGGCCCAAAGGGCCGGCCGCCTCGTCGGACACGCATGTGGCTCAGCTCGATCCGACCGGGCTCCTGGCGGAGCCGCATGAAGACGCGCCCAGACCGAGCACCGCTCGTGGCGAAGCAGTTGCTACTGCGAGCTCTGGGGGTGGAAGTGGGAGTGGCGACGATGTCGATTCTTGCAAGCACCATGGTCACATCTCAGCCGACCTTAGTTGCGTCAACTCGCTGTCAGCGGATTCCGACCTCGGAAGCATCGAATCCGTTCGGTCTAACTTGCTTAGCGACTCGTTTAGCCCGTCGATCATCAGCTCCTTTCCCCTGCTTGGAATGATCGGCGATGTGAGCAATGACGTGGTGGTAGGGATTGCGCCGGTCGCGGCGATGGTGCCGCCGACGCTCGGGACGAGCGACACCGTCAGCACGGTACCCAACGAAGTTGCCGGCGCCGTTGCGCCGATTGAGGCGGCTGTAATGCCGGCACTTGCCACGGCGACCGAAACTGTCAGCGCACTGCCGAACGACGTGGTTGG
>NZ_JBVVPP010000080.1:14328-21888 GCF_055811315.1 Bradyrhizobium sp. MI1.4
GCACTCGCCACGGCGAGCGACACCGTCAGCGCGCTGCCCAACGACGTGGCCGGCGCGATCGCGCCGCTCGAGGCGGCGACGCAGCCGACGCTATCGACGCTGGCCGACACTGCGGGTACGCTGCCCGACGACATGGTTGGCGCGATCGCGCCGGTCGAGGCGACGGTGCCGCCTGCGCTCGCGACGGCTATCGACACCGTGAGCACGGTGAGCAACGAGGTGGTTGGCCAGACGAGGGGTCCAGACGCTCAGTCGAGCGCGTTGTCGCAAACGGTTGCATCGGACAGCACGGGAACTCACACCTTTGATAGTTCAGCACCCCCCCTTGAGATCGCGGAGTCGGCACTGATCACGGGTAACGGTGCGCCTGGTGATGTATCCCAGCCCACCGATGTGGCTGGCAATGCTCTTGCGAGTGGCGTGCCGGTCCTTGAGACGAGCGAGCATGTGCTCACCACAACAGCTGCCGCTTCGACCGATCCGCCGAGCCAGCTGTCGCATCCGGCCAATACGGCGAGTGTGACTGGCGACGCTTTGGCGGGTGCGGCGCCGGTGGCTGACATGACCGAGCCGGTGCTCACTGCGACAGCTGCGGCTCCGACCGATCCATCGAGCGAACTGTCGGATCCGGCCGACACGGCGAGTGTGGCTGGCGAGGCTTTGGTGAGTCCCGCGCCACTGGCTGCCATGATTGAGCCGGTGCTCACCACAACAGCAGCGGCTCCGACCGATGCGCCGAGCGACGTGTCGCAACCGGCCGACCCGGGCAGCGTGGCTGGCGATGCTTTGGCAAGTGTGGCGCCGGTCGCAGACACGAGCGAGCCGGTGCTCACCACAACAGGTGTCGCGCTGACCGATCCGACCAGCGACGTGTCGAAACCCGCCGATACGGGCAGTGTGGCTGGCGATGCTCTGGCGAGTACGGCGTCGGTCGCGCACACGAGCGAGCCGGTGCTCAACACAACGGCTGCCGCGCTGACAGACCCGACCAGCGACGTCTCGCATCCGGCCGATGCGGGCAGTGTGGCTGACGATGCTTTGGCGAGTGCGGCGCCGGTCGCGAACACGAGCGAGCCGGTGCTCACCACAACGGCTGCCGCGCTGACCGACCCGACCAGCGACGTCTCGCATCCGGCTGATACGGGCAGTGTGGCTGGCGATGCTCTGGCGAGTGCGGCGCCGGTCGCGGACACGAGCGAGCCGGTGCTCACCACAACAGCTGCCGCGCTGACCGACCCGACCAGCGAGGTGTCGCAACCGGCCGACACCGCCAGCGTGGCTGGCAATGCTTTGGCGGTTGCGGCACCGGCCGCTAACACGACCGAGCCGGTGCTCACCAGCGCCGGAGACTCGCTCAGCAACCCCGCGACCGAACCGGGAGAGCCGGCCGTGCCGGACACCACCAGCGCTCAAACTCCTGGATCGGCCGAAACGCTTCTTGCGCTCGCCACCGCCGCTGACGCACCGATCGAGAGTTCGGGATCCGCCACCACTGCCCCGGAGAACGTCATGACGGACAAATCAAATGCCGCGGCGACGACCGCCGTCGGGAACGATGTGATCGCGTTGAACGATGCGCCACCGCCTCCGGCAGATTCGCTGTTCAACGGAACCCATTATACAGATTACGGCGTCACGCTCAGCAGCGACATCGCGCCCTCCCAGACTGCCGCGTCTCAGGGGGACGCCGCATCGGCTCAAGACGTTTCAGCGCCGGTGGCTGCCGACGTCCAAAAACCCGCGCCGCCGCCTCCCGACATCTTGGACAATACTTCGATTGATCATGTCGGGACTCATGATGCCATCCTCTAGTGGGAGGCAAACATGGCAGCTGTCGAGACACTGGACTGTCCGCCGCGCACCAACTCCGGGGCTCAACTTCGGGTCGCACCCGGCGGCGAGGCCCGCGACTACGTCGGATCTGTCAACGCGCTGGCCGCCTGGCGTTCGGTCGCGCGCATCAACCTCATAGCGGTCGCAGCATTTTCGGTCGTTGTGAATCTGCTGATGCTCACGTTGCCGATCTATCTCTTTCAAATATCCGATCGCGTGCTGACGAGCCGTAGTCTTGAGACACTGCTGATGCTCTCGGCTCTCGCGCTGACGTTCATCGGTATCCTCTCCATCGTGGACATTCTACGTCGACAGGTGCTGGGGCGTCTTGCGACCAAGATGGAAGCGGTGCTTGGCGGCGCAGTGCTGGCGAGCAGCATCAATAACGCCAGGGCCGGCGAGGGAGGAACCATCCAGGCGATCCGCAGCCTTCACCAGGTGCGGGGCTTCATCTCGAGCCCTATCATGCTTCTACTGATGGACGCGCCACTCTCGCCCCTCTACTTCGCAGTCATATTCCTCGTTCATCGACATCTTGGCTGGATCGCAGTCGTATCGGGCTTGGTCCTCGCACTGATTGCGCTGATCAACCAGAAAGCGACCTCGGAGCGTCTGAGCGAGGCAGGCCTGTATGCCGCCGAGGCCGATGCGGCGGCCGAGTCGCTGGCGCGAAATTCGCAGGTGATCAATGCGATGGGAATGCTGAGCGAAAGCATTCTCCACTGGGGGCGCCGGCAGGCGCCAGCACTGACGGTGCAGAGCCAGGCCCTTGACCGGAATTTCTGGATCAGCGGTGCGTCGAAATTCGTCCGGCTCGTGGCCCAGATCACGATCCTCGGCACCGGGGCCTATCTGGCCCTCCACGCCGAGATCACGGGGGGCATGATGATCGCGGCTTCGATCATTGCCGGCCGCGCCCTGCAGCCGCTCGAGGGCTTGATTGAGGGATGGCGCAGCTGCGTTCAGGCGCGATCGGCCTATGCCCACGTCAAGCAGGCGGTTGAGTCATTCCAGCGCGAGGGGCCTAAGCTGCGCTTGCCCAGACCGCAAGGGCGCCTGAGCGTTGATCGGGTCTTGTATTTGCCGCCCGGCTCGAAGGAGCCGGTGCTCAATGGTGTGTCGCTCGACCTCGCGCCCGGAGAGTCTTTGGCCATTGTCGGACCGTCCGGATCGGGCAAGTCGACCCTCGCGCGCATTCTGGTGGGTTGTCTGGTGCCGACAGCCGGCAAGGTCAGGCTGGACGGAACGGAGCTGCGCAACTGGGATCGCCGCCAGTTCGGGGAATATAGCGGTTACCTGCCCCAGGAGGTCGAGCTATTTCCCGGGACCATCAAGCAGAACATCTGCCGCATGCGTGACGACTTGCCCGACGAGCGCATCTATGAGGCGGCGATGTTGTCAGGAATTCACGACATGGTCTGCCAGTTGAAGCAAGGATACGAGACCGTGCTCGACCGCAGTGGCGGGCCGCTCTCGGGAGGACAGAAGCAGCGCATCGCGCTCGCCCGGGCTTTCTTCGGTAATCCGTCCCTTGTCGTGCTCGACGAGCCGAACTCGAATCTCGACGCGGCGGGGGAGCAGGCTCTGACCGAGACCCTGCAGCGCGCCAAAAGGCGGGGGGTCACGGCGGTGGTCGTAACCCTGCGCCCGGCGCTGCTGAACAGTGTTGACAAAGTGCTCATACTGCGGGCCGGACGCGCGGAAGCATTCGGCTCTCCGAGCGAGGTGTTGCATCGCCTGGTTCGGTCCCCCGGCAGGGCCGGCGTTGATGAGCCGGTGCAGCCGCAACGCATCGAATCCTCGGGCGGGTGACCAGCGCGGGAGGACAGCATGAGAGCGGTAAAGGACGACATCGGCGAGTGGTACCGCGGTGTTCCGCTGAGCGCCAAATGGCCCATCTTCACCGGCCTCGCCATCCTGGTTGTTTGGCTCGGCTGTTTCGGCGTTTGGGCTGCAGTCGCCCCACTCAACAGTGCGGTCGTGGCTTCGGGCACGTTCGTGGCCACCGGGCAGAACAAGTTAGTCCAGCACTTCGAGGGCGGCATCATCCGCGAGATTGCGGTCAAGGACGGAGATGTCGTCGAGGCCAACCAGGTGCTCGTTCGCATGGACGATACCCCTGCCAACGCCAAGCTGAAACGGCTGGTCTTAAAGAAGTATCGACTGCTCGCCATGAAGGCGCGTCTAGAAGCTGAACTGAGCTCTTCGGATGCAATCGAAACTCCGGCCGAATTCAGCGAGAACGCTCGTGATCCAGAAATCAAAGCTATTCTTGAGCGGCAACGTGCCGAGCTTCAGGCGCGCCGGGCTAGTCGGGTGAGCGAGGAAAGCGTACTCTTGAAGCAAATCGCTGGGCTGGAGGAAAGCATCCGCGGATATCAGGCGCAAGTTCAGTCGACCAAAGAGCGTATTGCCTTGTTCGCCGAAGAGCTGAAGGACAAGAATTCGCTTCTTGGCCAGCAGCTGGTCCGCAAGTCGGATGTGCTGGCGTTGCGACGCTCAGAGGCGAGTCTCGGGGGTGAGCTCGGCGAGTATCTCGGCCGCATCGCCGATTCGAAGGAGCGGATCGCTCAGGCGAACGAAAGAATAGTGCAGCTCCACGCGACGGCGCTCCGCGATGCGATCAAGGAGTTGCGCGAGACCGAGGCGGAGCTGGATGACGGGGAGGAGCAGATTCGCGCCGCTCAGGATGTGGTTGATCGGATCGATGTCCGTTCGCCGGTCCGAGGTATTGTGGTGAAGAATAACTTCCATACACCGGGCGGCGTCGTCTCTCCTGGTGCCGTGATCCTTGAGCTCCTGCCAATTGGCGACGAGCGCATCATCGAGGCACATGTGAATCCCAAGGACATTTCGCATGTGAGCGTTGGCCAGGAGGCGCTGGTGCGGCTGTCGGCACTCAACCAGCGCATCACGCCGATGGTTGGTGCGAGCGTCATCTACGTGTCAGCGGACGCCTTGGCGGAGCAAGTGCAGGCGAAGACCGAAACCCGTCCCGACGGTGACACGCGTCGGGAATTCTATGTTGTTCGGGTGCGCCTGGACCAGGACGATGTTCTCAGGCGAATGCCTGAATTCATCCCGACGCCCGGGATGCCCGCGGACGTTTACATCAAGACGGGAGAGCGTACCTTTTTCGAGTACATCATGAAACCGATTCTCGACAGCTTCTCCCGCGCGTTCCGCGAGACGTGATAGGCGATAAAGGAAATTGCCGATCCACGCTCGGCCTGTGGTCGGCACAACGCCTCCACGACGCGAAAGCTTCCGTGGGAGAGGGCAAGAGACCATGGCCGGTGACGAAATAATTTCTGCAGCCGAGCGACCACTACAGAGACGAATCATCCATGGCAAAGGAAACCAAACAGCTGCGGTAGTAGGTAGGGTCGCTTTGGCATCAAGATGTCAATAATTTAGCCATCACTGAGGCTTGCATTTCATCCCGAACAAGTAGCGCAACGGAAAAAAGGGGCCGCTTAGTAGCGGCCCCTTTCGTTTCCAAAAGAGACCGCCAACTGCGGTCTTGGGCGGCTACTGAGAAGAAAGAAGCGCCGCCATCCCGAGCGCCAATATGCATACGGCGGCCAATGACCAGAGGGCAATCGCAATCGGCTTAGGTATGGCGCTTAAGTCAGTCCACGCTCTGAGATTCCGCGCTCGGGCCCTCGACCTGGCGCGGCCGCAGTTGCGCTAGGCGCTCTTCGAGCATGCACCTTCTCTTGAGAATGATCGTCGCCAGCTTCGAGTCGACCTCTTCTCGCAATGACCACAGTTCATCGGTGGACAGCGACTGCAATTCGTGTTTTTGCTCCATGGTCGCCTCCATATTTCTGGATGCCACCACGAGTGCAAAACCACGACGGAATATAAGTAGTTCCGACGTACCGCCTTTTTCCCACGAGCCTCTGCGCCCAATGTCCTCCGAGTCGATTTCGCCTAAACAAAGCGTGATTAGTTTGAGTCCATTGTCTGAAAGGCCCCCTGTTTGCGAAGCTCTAAGGTCGAGGTCGGCCATTCGCCAGAGCCCCATTGCGGTCGTCCTTCAACGGGGCTTCCGGCGGTGAAGAAAAGAGTGACTTCTTTGTCGCCGCCGCGCCCCGAGGTTCCTCTTGGGAGCTTTGGCGGCGTCCACAACCCAAGGGGTGCGGCTCGGAAGCTTGCTCCTCAGCTGGCGCGCGGAACGCCGCTGTTCAACGCCACAATGCCTGTATCCTTCGCGTCATCACCTCGTCACCCATCGTGCCTATTGTGCCTCCCTATGTCTGGCTGTTGGCGCAAAACGGGTCATGTCACCTGATGATATCGTGATTAGCTTCCGGCGCTTCTCTTGGTCCGATAGATCTTTTTAATTGGAACGTCGTACGGCCGAGGCGGCCACACGCCTCCTGCTTTTAGATATGCATCAAGGACGGCTCCAGACCACGCCTTCATTGCCAGCGTCTTCAGCGGCATTCGCTGCGTCACGCTATAGAATTTTTCGGTTGTCGGAGATCTGGCCTCCGGGTCCTTATCATCAAGCGGAGGAGCGTGACCGAGGAATGCGGAAGACGCAGCTGCCGATAGGCCCGGATAATTTTCAAAACTGTGGAGCAGCCGACCTAACGGTGCGCAGCGAGAAATCCGGCAGGCCAGCTAGGACGTTTGGATGCGCAGATTCTTTAACGCCCTTCATGTTGCGAAGATGGTCAGCAAGCCAGGAGGATGCATCGCCGGCCGATCGTAGCCGACGCCGTCCCGCTGCTCGCGGCAAGTCGAGGCAAAAACCCACTTCATCTTGTGGCCGAGCCGTGCGAGATGTTGATCAGGGCCTGCCAATCAGCGGTCCTGGAACTTATCACGTGCAGTCCCATGGGCGCAACGGGAAGCATGAAATCTTTGCGCGCCTTCATCTGGCCTTCCATTTCTAACGCCGTTCCCCAGCCGTCCTCGCCGATCACGTCGCTCTGTTGCACATTCGTACGCTCAAGAAGAGTTGTGGACCCACGGCGATTGGCCGTTAGCGCGATCCACCAGATGCCCCCCGTATCCCTGGCGAGATCTTTTCCTCGGCGATCTTTCCCGGCAGAAAACTTCGTGGCGCGCGAGCAGATCACCCACGTGCTGCACCCGAAAGCCTGTTTTGCGGGACCGAAGCTTTTCGGCGTTCGCCTGCATTATGCTGATTTCCTCGCTTGAGGGCTGCGGTGGCTCAATCTGCGGCCACCACGGTGCCGGCACGACGAGGCCAGACTCGTGCGAATTGCTGTAAGCCCAGGTCAACATGGATTTGGCGTATGCCAGGAATTTTTCCCGAGGTCGTACGCCAGTGATTGCTCGTATGGCGGAGCCGAGCACATGAGCAGGGCTGTGAGGGGGATATCCTTGCTTCGGGAGCGGTTTCCAGGATTCTGAAGGCACAGAGAGAAGGGCGAGCGCGCGCCCAAGGGCCGTTGGAAAGATCGGCAAGGCAAACCAACGCCGCCGACTTCGATCTTCTCCGGACCCGGCGAGGCCTGACCTCAGGCCTCCCACCGGCGGCCCTCCGGAGATACGGCGATCGTGTTTTCAGGCCGCACCTATCCCCGCGTGACGGTTGCCAGCGAATGCTCGAGGAAGAAACGCAGCATCTCACTGGTCGCGTCCGGCCCGCGTGGATCCGTGTAGGACCCGACAGGACTGCCTCCCGACCAGGCATGGGCGGCCCCGTGGACGCTCCAGTGCTCGGACATGTCCAAGCCATCTGCATCG
>NZ_JBVVPP010000081.1:0-2786 GCF_055811315.1 Bradyrhizobium sp. MI1.4
ACCCCGGCAGAGGCCTTCTCCTCTCAACTGTTGCACTTCGAGTGTGAATCCACCTCCTGGCTTTCGCCAGGACGACGATTGAGGGTGGGGCGCCGCCGCGGTCAACGGATAGAGAGTGAAAATGACCTCCTCCCGCGCCTTTGCCCATATCGACACATGGGTGTTCGACCTCGACAACACGCTCTATCCGCACCACGTCAATCTGTGGCAGCAGGTCGATGCGCGGATCACCGAGTTCGTTTGCAACTGGCTCAATCTGACACCGGTGGAAGCGCGCAAGATCCAGAAGGATTATTACCAGCGCTTCGGCACCACCATGCGTGGCATGATGACCCTGCATGGTGTACGCGCCGACGACTATCTCGCCTATGTCCACAAGATCGACCATTCCCCGCTGGAGCCGAACCCGGCCCTGGGCGAGGCCATTGCAAAACTGCCGGGACGAAAGCTGATCCTGACCAACGGCTCGGTCGATCATGTCGATGCGGTGCTGGCGCGACTCGGCTTTGCCACGCATTTCGACGGCGTGTTCGACATCATCGCCGCCGAATTCGAGCCGAAGCCGGCGCCACAGACCTACCGGAAGTTTCTCGCCGACCATTCGGTCGATCCGACCCGCGCAGCGATGTTCGAGGACCTCGCCCGCAACCTCACCGTTCCGCACGAGCTCGGCATGACCACGATACTCGTGGTGCCGGACGGCACCAAGCAAGTGGTGCGTGAAGATTGGGAACTGGCGGGCCGTGATGCGGCCCATGTCGACCACGTCACCGACGATCTGACTGGGTTTCTGCAGTCGCTCGCGATCGGCTGACCCCCGCAGCAACGCAGGAGCGACCGTGCCTCAGAAGCCGACAGACTTGGCTGCGATCGAATGGGAAGACCTGCGCTACTTCCTGCACCTGGCTCGCGAAAAAAGCCTCTCGGGTGCCGCACGAAAGCTGGGCACCACGCAACCGACAATGAGCCGGCGCCTCGAACTGTTCGAAAGCAAGCTCGGTGCGATCCTGTTCGACCGCTTTCCGTCCGGCCTTCGGCTCTCCGACACCGGACGGCAGATTCTCGATTATGCCGAGAGGATGGAGGACGCAGCACTGGCGGCGCAGCGGATCGCAGTTGGCAGCAGCGCTGGACTGACCGGAACGGTGCGCGTGACCTCGCCCGAATGGCTCGGGGCACGGATCCTCTCGCCTTTGCTGGCGAAGTTCTGCGCGGCGCATCCGACCGTCACCGTCGAGCTGGTTACTGACGCCGAGGCCCTGAGCCTCACGCGGCGGGAGATAGATGTCGCCCTGCGCTTCGGGCGCTTCCAGCAGGACGGACTGATGCAGCGGAAGATCGCCAGCATTCCGTTCGAGCTTTATGCTGCTGCTGCCTATCTCAAGGCAAAGGGACCGCCCGATTTTTCGGACGGTGGCGCCGACGCTGCGCTCATTACGATGAACGCGGCGCTCGCCGAAAGTGTTGCGGAGACGAAGTGGCTGCGTCGCTATTTGCCGCAGGCACATGTTGGATTCTGCAGCAATAGCCGCGATGGTCAGGCCGCTGCGGCCGCCGCCGGCGCGGGGCTGGTTTGCTTGCCGACTCGGCTGGCCTCGGCCTATCCCGCGCTTCGTTCGATCAAGACGCCGGCGCCCGTCCCGAGCCGCGAGCTGTGGCTGGGATTTCATCGCGACACCGGCAAGGTCCGGCGGGTTCGCGCCGTGGTGGACTTCATCGCGGGAGAATTCCGTCAATTCGCCTGACGCTTCGGCAAGCTGTATAGCGGCCATACGCCCATAGCTGATGGCTCCCGCGAGACTGCACGTCTATCTCTCGAGCTCGGCAACAACCCGCCGTTCGAGGAGAGAGACAATGATGATGGATTGGAGCGCCTATCGGAGCGACTTGCTGGCGCGGATCGGCGACATTGGTGCCCTAAGCCCGGCGACGCTGAAGGGCTATCGCGAACTTGGCGCGGCTGGCCCCCAGACAGGAAAGCTGGACGGAAAGACGCGCGAGTTGATCGCGCTGGCGGCGGCCGTGACTGCCCGCTGCGACGGGTGTATTGCGGTTCACGCCGCCGCCGCCGCACGTTTCGGCGCGAGCCGTGAGGAGCTCGCCGAGGCCCTCGGCGTGGCGATTGCGATCGGTGCGGGGGCGTCGTTGGTCTACTCGGCACGGACGCTCGAAGCGTTCGATTCGAGCCGGGCACCGAAGCCGGGCGAAGGCTGATCCGATGACGCAAACACCGCAACCTGTGGCCTTCTCCGGATGCGGTTCGGCCGCAAGCTCGTTTCAACGGTCGGTCTCCTCTTCGCTGACCGTCGAAGAGGTGGTCACCCGCTTGAAGCAGGGAATCATTGCGGCAGACCTCTGGATCCTGCACGAGATCGACCCGCAAATGCTGCTCAGTCGTGGCGGCTTCGCCATCGGCCCCGCGCGTCAGGTCCTGTTTTTCCACCCACGCCTGATGTCGCGGCTGCTGACCGCCGATAGCGCGGCGCTGCTCGAGGCCCCCCTGAAGTTCGCCGTGATCGGCTTTCCAGACGGTCAAGCCGAACTGCGATGGCTTGATCCGGCTATGGCCTTCGCGCGCTACCGTTCACCGGCATTGACCGAACTCGGAAATGAGCTCGCCGGCCTCTGCGAGGGTATCGTGAACGGCACCGATCTCGCGGGCACATCAAAATAGCCGCCGGGGGGGGGGGGGGGCCCCCCCCCCCCCCCCCGGCCGGGGCCCGCGGGGGGGGGGAGGGCTAGGCGCCAAAACCCCAAAAAAACGACCAAAAAAACCCCAAAAGATA
>NZ_JBVVPP010000081.1:2796-16791 GCF_055811315.1 Bradyrhizobium sp. MI1.4
GGCGCGCCCCCCCCCCCCCCCCACCCCCAAAACAAACCCCCCCCCCCCCCCCGGGCGGGCCCCCCCCCCCCCCGCCGCCCCCCCCCCCGACTGCGTTCTTGACTCTCTCGCTCCAAGTCCCGAAAAAGCGATCCAAATTCCCCGCAAATGCTGCTCAAGGATCGCCAAATGTCCCTGTCCGTCCTCGAATCCACCATCAACGGCGCCTTCGAGGCGCGCGACGGCGTCTCGACCTCGACCAGGGGCGAGGTCCGCGAGGCCGTGGATCACGCGCTGGAGATTCTGGACAAGGGTGAGGCCCGCGTTGCCGAGCGCGGGGCCGACGGCAAGTGGAAGGTCAATCAATGGCTGAAGAAGGCGGTGCTGCTCTCGTTCCGCCTCAACGACATGGGCGCCATTCCCGGTGGCCCCGGCAAGGCGGCCTGGTGGGACAAGGTGCCCTCGAAGTTCGACGGCTGGGGCGAGAACCGCTTTCGCGATGCCGGTTTCCGCGCCGTCCCCGGCTCCATCGTGCGCCGCTCCGCCTTCATCGCCCGCAACGTCGTGCTGATGCCGTCCTTCGTCAATCTCGGCGCCTACGTCGATGAATCCACCATGATCGACACCTGGTCGACCGTCGGCTCCTGCGCGCAGATCGGCAAGCGCGTGCACATCTCCGGCGGCGTCGGCATCGGCGGCGTGCTCGAGCCGCTGCAGGCCGAGCCCGTGATCATCGAGGACGATTGCTTTATCGGCGCGCGCTCCGAGGTCGCCGAGGGCGTGATCGTGCGCAAGGGCGCGGTGCTGTCGATGGGCGTGTTCCTGGGGGCGTCGACCAAGATCGTCGATCGCGAGACCGGCGAGATCTTCATCGGCGAGGTGCCGGAATATTCGGTCGTCGTTCCCGGCGCGCTGCCCGGCAAGCCCATGAAGAACGGCCAGATCGGCCCGAGCACCGCCTGCGCCGTCATCGTCAAGCGCGTCGACGAGCGCACGCGCTCCAAAACCAGCATCAACGAGCTGCTGCGGGATTGATTCGCGGCACCAGCTGCCGTACGACACCGAGGGTCCATCGAACCCGCCCTCCCCCCAATCGCGACCAACATCCGGGCGACCTTTCCCGCCCGGAGCCTTTGGCATGGACTGGATCTGGTATCTCTTCCGCTTCGACGGCCGCATCAACCGCGCGCTGCTGTGGCAGGCGCTGCTGCTCGTCATGATGCTGGCCTGCATGCTCGGGATGATCGACCAGGCCATCAAGGTGCTGAACGGGGCGGCAACTTTCGCCTTCAACTTCAAGGTCGACTTCGATTTCGGTGTCGACGACATCTTCAATGTGGTCGATCCCAGGGCCTATCGTCAGCTGGCTACGGCCGATCGCGCGACCCTCATCCTCAAAGTGTTCGGAACTTTGCTATTCCTGTGGATCTATCTCGCAACCGCGACCAAGCGGCTGCACGATCGCGACCGGAGCGGCTGGTGGCTGGTTCCGTTCTTCGTCGTGCCTGCGTTGTTCGACCAGTTCTCGGACCTGCTGCCCACCAATTCAAACTGGGTTCTTGCCGTCGCCTGGGCCGTGCACATTCCGTGGTTTTGGGGCCTCGTGGAAATGTTCATTGTGCCCGGCACCTCGGGCGACAACCGGTTCGGCCCCGACCCACTGGCCGTCCTTGAAGATGGCTCCGCGCCCGCACCTTCGACGAAAAGCTGGGACCAGCAGAGCGAGATCGAATTTGTCCCGCCCAGTGCTAGCCCACCCGGCGGCATGCATGTTAAGCGGGGCGCATGACCGATGCTCTCTCGATTGCCCGCGATCTCATCCGCTGCCCCTCGGTAACCCCGGCCGATGCCGGTGCGCTGGGCGTGCTCGAACAGGCCCTCAATGCGGCAGGCTTCACATGCCACCGCGTGACCTTCAGCGAGCCCGGCACCGCCGACGTCGACAATCTCTATGCGCGGATCGGCACTGACGGGCCGCACATCACCTTTGCCGGCCACACCGACGTGGTGCCGCCTGGCGACGAGAGCGCCTGGAGCGTCGGCGCGTTCTCCGGCGAGGTGAAGGACGGCTTTCTGCACGGCCGCGGCGCGGTCGACATGAAGGGCGGCATCGCCTGCTCGGTCGCCGCGGTGCTGGAGCATCTGGCCGCGAACGACGGCAAGCCGCGCAGCGACGGCAAAGGTTCGATCTCCTTCCTGATCACCGGCGACGAGGAAGACGTCTCCATCAATGGCACCATCAAGCTGTTGAAGTGGGCGGCCGAGCGCGGCGAAAAATTCGACCATTGCGTGCTCGGCGAGCCCTCCAATGTCGAGACCCTCGGCGACACCATCAAGGTCGGCCGCCGCGGCTCGCAATCCGGCACGCTGTATGTCGACGGCGTGCAGGGCCATGTCGCCTATCCGCACCGCGCCGCCAATCCGGTGCCTGATATCGCGCGGCTGATCGTGGCCATCTCGGACGAGCCGCTCGACCATGGTAGCGCGCAGTTCCAGGCCTCCAACCTCGAATTCACCTCGGTCGACGTCGGCAACACCGCCAACAACGTCATCCCGGGCCAGGCCCGCGCAAAATTCAACATCCGCTACAACGACAACCACACCCAGGCGAGCCTGCGCGAGCTGGTCGAGACGCGGCTGACAAAAGCCTGCGGCAACCGCATTCGCGCCCGCATCGTCTGGGAGCCCTCGAACTCGAACGTGTTCGTGACCAAGCCCGGCCCGTTCACCGAACTCGCGGTGTCCGCGATCGAGGAAGTGACGGGCCGCAAGCCAGAGCTGTCGACCTCAGGCGGCACCTCGGATGCGCGCTTCATCTCAAGCTATTGCCCGGTGATCGAATTCGGCCTGGTCGGCCAGACCATGCACCAAATCGACGAACGCGTGCCGGTCAGGGACCTGGAGCGGTTGACCAAGGTGTATCGCGGGATTTTGGCGAGGTATTTTGGGTAGGCTCTTCCGCCTGCCCACTCCGCTGTCATCGCCCGACTTGATCGGGCGATCCAGTATTCCAGAGACGACAGTGACTGAGCCGAGAGGCCACGGCTACTGGATGCCCCGGTCAAGCCGGGGCATGACAGTGGGGGGATGTAGCGAGAGTACGCGCCCTCATCCCATCAGTAATCCACCTGCATCAGATACAGCCCGTCCGGCGGGGCGACGATGCCGCAGGCGGCGCGGTTGCGTGCGGCGAGCGCTGCGGAGAGATCATCGGCGGTCCAGCGGCCTTCGCCGACCCACATCAGCGACCCCACCATCGAACGCACCTGGCTGTGCAGGAATGAGCGCGCCGAGGTGACTATGGTGATCTCGCGCCCGTCGCGCAGCACGTCGAGCTGATCGAGCGTCTTCTCCGGCGACCTGGCCTGGCACTCGGTGTCGCGGAAGGTGGTGAAATCGTGCTTGCCGAGCAGGCGTTGTGCCGCCGCATGCATCGCATCGGCGTCGAGCCGGCGCGGCACGCGCCAGGCGTGGCCGGCATCGAGTGCGAGATTGGCGCGAGTGTTGACGATACGGTAGCGGTAGTGGCGCTTGATGGCCGAAAAGCGCGCCTCGAAACTATCAGGCACGATATCCGCTTCGAGCACCGCGACAGGATGCGGGCGCAGATGCGCATTCAAGCCGTCGCGAAAACGGCCCGGCGGAAACTGCTTGCCGACATCGACATGCGCGACCTGGCCGCGCGCATGCACGCCGGCATCGGTGCGGCCGGCACCATGGACGCGCGCATCCGCGCCGGTCATCGCCTTCACAGCGGCCTCCAACGCGCCCTGCACCGAGGGCAGCGTCTCCTGCACCTGCCAGCCGAAGAACGGCGCGCCGTCATATTCGATGGTGAGCTTGTAGCGGGGCATCTTGTCCAGTTTCGCTGTCATCGCCCGGCTCGACCGGGCAATCCAGTACTCCGCAGCCTATCCGTTCGACCGAGAAGCCTCGGCGTACTGGATACCCCGCCCTCGCGGGGTATGACAGCGTCAGGTGAATTTGGCGCCGGTCTTCAACGGCACGCCGCGCAGGAAGTCCGCGGCCTGCATGCGTGCCTTGCCTTCGCGCTGGAGCTCGATCAGACGGATTGCACCCTCGCCGCAGGCGATGGTGAGGTGATCGTCGAGCACCTCGCCGGGTGCGCCCGTGCCTTTCGCCAGCTCGCAGCGCAGGATCTTGACCCGCGCATTCTCAAGTTCGGCCCAGGCGCCGGGAAACGGCGACAGGCCGTGGATATGGCGCAGCACCTCGCGCGCGGGCCTGGTCCAGTCGATCCGCGCCTCGGCCTTGTCGATCTTGGCGGCATAGGTGACGCCGTCCTCGCTCTGCTGCTTCAGCTGAAGCCCACCGCGGGCCAGCGCGGCCATGGCGCGCACCATCAGATCGGCACCGAGCCGCGACAGACGATCGTGCAGATCGAGCGCGGTCATGTTGTCCGTGATCGCGAGCCGTTCCGCCATGGCGACGTCGCCGGTGTCGAGGCCAACATCCATCTTCATCACCATCACGCCGCTCTCGGCATCGCCGGCCATGATCGCGCGGTTGATGGGAGCGGCACCGCGCCAGCGTGGCAGCAGCGAGGCGTGCAGGTTGTAGCAGCCGAGCTTCGGCGCATCGAGGATCGCCTGCGGCAGGATCATGCCATAGGCGACGACGACGGCCGCATCGGCGTCAAAGGCGCGAAATTCTTCCAGCGCCTCCGGCGTTTTCAAAGTCTTCGGCGTCAGCACGGGCACACCGAGCTTTCGCGCAGCCTCTTCCACCGGGGTCGGCTGCAATTGCAGCCCGCGCCGTCCGCCGGGCTTCGGCGCGCGCGTGTACACGGCCGCGATCTCGTGGCCATGCGCGACGAGCTCGAGCAGCGTCGGCACGGAGAAATCGGGCGTGCCCATGAAGATCAGGCGGAGGGGCATCGACAGAGAACCTCACTCCGCGCGCTTGGCGGCTTTCTCGAACTTCTTCAGCACGCGGTCGCGCTTGAGCTTTGACAGATAGTCGACGAACAGCACGCCGTTGAGATGGTCGATCTCGTGTTGGATGCAGGTGGCGTAGAGGCCTTCGGCGTCCTCCTCGTGCACCTTGCCGTCGAGATCGGTGTAGCGCACCCGCACCTTCGCAGGGCGCTCGACCTCCTCGTAATATTCGGGGATCGACAGGCAGCCTTCCTCGTAGACCGACAGGTCCTCCGAAGAGGCGATGATTTCCGGATTGATGAAGACGCGCGGCTCGGGCTTGGTCTCGCCGTCCTGGTCGGGCTTGGCGAGGTCCATGGTGATCAGCCGCAACGGCTGCGCGATCTGGATCGCCGCGAGCCCGATGCCGGGCGCGTCGTACATGGTCTCGAACATGTCGTCGGCAAGCTTGCGGATCTCCGGCGTGACCTTCTCGATCGGCTTGGAGACCAGACGCAGCTGCTTGTCGGGCAGGATGATGATTTCTCTGAGGGCCATGGCCGCGATTTAAGCCGCGCGTTCGATGCGGTCAATGCGGCCGGGAACCCCGTTAACCCTCCGCTAACCATAAAACTTCAGGTTTCGTTAACCATAAAAATTAACAGAGCATTTACCATAAATGTTCGCTATTCGTTCGTGTCTCGAAGCGAATCGGCTAGAAGCAGGGGCATGAACGAGGTCATTTTCATGCTTGGCGACTGGCCGGTGCGCACCGTGGACGCGCTGATCGGCTTCGGCGCCCTGGTCCTTATCCTGCTGCTCGTGATTGCCGTCGTGATCGCGCGGTCAGGGCGGCGCGGCGCGGAACTCGCGATGGCCAACGCCATCCGCGCCGACGAGCTCGAGGAGCGCATCAGCCAGATGCTGCACGCCCAGAGCGAGGCTGCGGGGCGAGTCGACGCCATGACCCAGACGCTGGCCGGCCGCCAGGCCGACATGGCGCGCGCGGTCAACGAGCGGCTGGATTCGGTGACCCACCGCGTCGGCCAGTCCATGGAGCACTCGACCCGCAACACCATGGAGAGCCTGCACGCGCTGCACGAGCGGCTCGGCATCATCGACAGCGCACACAAGAACCTCACCGACCTCACCACGCAGGTGACGACCCTGCGCGACGTGCTCGCCAACAAGCAGTCGCGCGGCGCCTTCGGTCAGGCGCGGATGGAAGCGATCGTCCAGGACGGTCTGCCGAAGGGCGCCTACGAGTTCCAGTTCACGCTCTCGACCGGCAAGCGTCCGGACTGCGTCGTGTTCCTGCCCGACCAGCGTCCGCTCTGCATCGACGCGAAATTTCCGCTGGAGGCGATGACCGCGCTGCATGATGCACGCACCGATGAGGAAAAGCGCATCGCCACGCAGCGGCTGCGCGGTGACGTGATGAAGCATGTCAGCGACATCGCCGAAAAATATCTCGTCGCCGGCGAGACCCAGGAAATGGCGTTGATGTTCGTGCCGTCGGAATCGGTCTACGCCGAGATCCACGACGGTTTCGACGACGTGATCCAGAAGGCGTATCGCGCCCGTGTCGTGCTGGTGTCGCCGTCGCTGCTGATGCTGGCGATCCAGGTGATGCAGCAGATCATGAAGGACGCGCGCATGCGCGATGCCGCCGACCAGATCCAGACCGAAGTGATCAAGCTCGGCGACGACCTCGGCCGCCTGCGCGATCGCGTGCTGAAATTGCAGAAGCACTTTGCCGACGCGAACGAGGACGTCCGCCAGATCCTGATCTCCGCCGACAAGATCGAGAAGCGCGCGGGGCGCATCGAAGAGCTCGATTTCAGCAAGAGCGATGCCCCCGAAGCCCCGCATCTCGTGGCGACCGGCGCTGCCGAGTTGTTCCCGAGGAAGCTCCAGGCGGGGGAGTAGAATATAGAACACACTGTCGTCGCCGGCTTGACCGGGCGACCCAGTATTCCAGAGGCCGGAGTTATGGAGGGCCCGCGATCTCCGCATAGAGATCGTTTCAATCGGGATTATCCTTCTCGATCAGCGCAATCTTCCAGGCGCGCGTCCATTTTTTCAGGCGCTTCTCGCGTTTTATCGCATTCTCGGGATCATCGAATTGCTCGAAATAGACTAGCTTCACAACGCCCTATTCCTTCGTGAAGCTCTCGACTAACTGCAATTTGTGTTCGGCCACACGGCGGATGAGATCGTTCGTTACGCCAATGTAGAGCGTGTCGCCCATCTTGCTGGCGAGAATGTACACGTAGTAGCAGCGCCCGCCCATCTGCCGTCTCTGGGATACTGGGTCGCCCGGTCAAGCCGGCGACGACAGTGTGTTCTATATTCTACTCCCCCGCCTGGAGCTTCCTCGGGAACAACTCGGCAGCGCCGGTCGCCACGAGATGCGGGGCTTCGGGGGCATCGCTCTTGCTGAAATCGAGCTCTTCGATGCGCCCCGCGCGCTTCTCGATCTTGTCGGCGGAGATCAGGATCTGGCGGACGTCCTCGTTCGCGTCGGCAAAGTGCTTCTGCAATTTCAGCACGCGATCGCGCAGGCGGCCGAGGTCGTCGCCGAGCTTGATCACTTCGGTCTGGATCTGGTCGGCGGCATCGCGCATGCGCGCGTCCTTCATGATCTGCTGCATCACCTGGATCGCCAGCATCAGCAGCGACGGCGACACCAGCACGACACGGGCGCGATACGCCTTCTGGATCACGTCGTCGAAACCGTCGTGGATCTCGGCGTAGACCGATTCCGACGGCACGAACATCAACGCCATTTCCTGGGTCTCGCCGGCGACGAGATATTTTTCGGCGATGTCGCTGACATGCTTCATCACGTCACCGCGCAGCCGCTGCGTGGCGATGCGCTTTTCCTCATCGGTGCGTGCATCATGCAGCGCGGTCATCGCCTCCAGCGGAAATTTCGCGTCGATGCAGAGCGGACGCTGGTCGGGCAGGAACACGACGCAGTCCGGACGCTTGCCGGTCGAGAGCGTGAACTGGAACTCGTAGGCGCCCTTCGGCAGACCGTCCTGGACGATCGCTTCCATCCGCGCCTGACCGAAGGCGCCGCGCGACTGCTTGTTGGCGAGCACGTCGCGCAGGGTCGTCACCTGCGTGGTGAGGTCGGTGAGGTTCTTGTGTGCGCTGTCGATGATGCCGAGCCGCTCGTGCAGCGCGTGCAGGCTCTCCATGGTGTTGCGGGTCGAGTGCTCCATGGACTGGCCGACGCGGTGGGTCACCGAATCCAGCCGCTCGTTGACCGCGCGCGCCATGTCGGCCTGGCGGCCGGCCAGCGTCTGGGTCATGGCGTCGACTCGCCCCGCAGCCTCGCTCTGGGCGTGCAGCATCTGGCTGATGCGCTCCTCGAGCTCGTCGGCGCGGATGGCGTTGGCCATCGCGAGTTCCGCGCCGCGCCGCCCTGACCGCGCGATCACGACGGCAATCACGAGCAGCAGGATAAGGACCAGGGCGCCGAAGCCGATCAGCGCGTCCACGGTGCGCACCGGCCAGTCGCCAAGCATGAAAATGACCTCGTTCATGCCCCTGCTTCTAGCCGATTCGCTTCGAGACACGAACGAATAGCGAACATTTATGGTAAATGCTCTGTTAATTTTTATGGTTAACGAAACCTGAAGTTTTATGGTTAGCGGAGGGTTAACGGGGTTCCCGGCCGCATTGACCGCATCGAACGCGCGGCTTAAATCGCGGCCATGGCCCTCAGAGAAATCATCATCCTGCCCGACAAGCAGCTGCGTCTGGTCTCCAAGCCGATCGAGAAGGTCACGCCGGAGATCCGCAAGCTTGCCGACGACATGTTCGAGACCATGTACGACGCGCCCGGCATCGGGCTCGCGGCGATCCAGATCGCGCAGCCGTTGCGGCTGATCACCATGGACCTCGCCAAGCCCGACCAGGACGGCGAGACCAAGCCCGAGCCGCGCGTCTTCATCAATCCGGAAATCATCGCCTCTTCGGAGGACCTGTCGGTCTACGAGGAAGGCTGCCTGTCGATCCCCGAATATTACGAGGAGGTCGAGCGCCCTGCGAAGGTGCGGGTGCGCTACACCGATCTCGACGGCAAGGTGCACGAGGAGGACGCCGAAGGCCTCTACGCCACCTGCATCCAACACGAGATCGACCATCTCAACGGCGTGCTGTTCGTCGACTATCTGTCAAAGCTCAAGCGCGACCGCGTGCTGAAGAAGTTCGAGAAAGCCGCCAAGCGCGCGGAGTGAGGTTCTCTGTCGATGCCCCTCCGCCTGATCTTCATGGGCACGCCCGATTTCTCCGTGCCGACGCTGCTCGAGCTCGTCGCGCATGGCCACGAGATCGCGGCCGTGTACACGCGCGCGCCGAAGCCCGGCGGACGGCGCGGGCTGCAATTGCAGCCGACCCCGGTGGAAGAGGCTGCGCGAAAGCTCGGTGTGCCCGTGCTGACGCCGAAGACTTTGAAAACGCCGGAGGCGCTGGAAGAATTTCGCGCCTTTGACGCCGATGCGGCCGTCGTCGTCGCCTATGGCATGATCCTGCCGCAGGCGATCCTCGATGCGCCGAAGCTCGGCTGCTACAACCTGCACGCCTCGCTGCTGCCACGCTGGCGCGGTGCCGCTCCCATCAACCGCGCGATCATGGCCGGCGATGCCGAGAGCGGCGTGATGGTGATGAAGATGGATGTTGGCCTCGACACCGGCGACGTCGCCATGGCGGAACGGCTCGCGATCACGGACAACATGACCGCGCTCGATCTGCACGATCGTCTGTCGCGGCTCGGTGCCGATCTGATGGTGCGCGCCATGGCCGCGCTGGCCCGCGGTGGGCTTCAGCTGAAGCAGCAGAGCGAGGACGGCGTCACCTATGCCGCCAAGATCGACAAGGCCGAGGCGCGGATCGACTGGACCAGGCCCGCGCGCGAGGTGCTGCGCCATATCCACGGCCTGTCGCCGTTTCCCGGCGCCTGGGCCGAACTTGAGAATGCGCGGGTCAAGATCCTGCGCTGCGAGCTGGCGAAAGGCACGGGCGCACCCGGCGAGGTGCTCGACGATCACCTCACCATCGCCTGCGGCGAGGGTGCAATCCGTCTGATCGAGCTCCAGCGCGAAGGCAAGGCACGCATGCAGGCCGCGGACTTCCTGCGCGGCGTGCCGTTGAAGACCGGCGCCAAATTCACCTGACGCTGTCATACCCCGCGAGGGCGGGGTATCCAGTACGCCGAGGCTTCTCGGTCGAACGGATAGGCTGCGGAGTACTGGATTGCCCGGTCGAGCCGGGCGATGACAGCGAAACTGGACAAGATGCCCCGCTACAAGCTCACCATCGAATATGACGGCGCGCCGTTCTTCGGCTGGCAGGTGCAGGAGACGCTGCCCTCGGTGCAGGGCGCGTTGGAGGCCGCTGTGAAGGCGATGACCGGCGCGGATGCGCGCGTCCATGGTGCCGGCCGCACCGATGCCGGCGTGCATGCGCGCGGCCAGGTCGCGCATGTCGATGTCGGCAAGCAGTTTCCGCCGGGCCGTTTTCGCGACGGCTTGAATGCGCATCTGCGCCCGCATCCTGTCGCGGTGCTCGAAGCGGATATCGTGCCTGATAGTTTCGAGGCGCGCTTTTCGGCCATCAAGCGCCACTACCGCTACCGTATCGTCAACACTCGCGCCAATCTCGCACTCGATGCCGGCCACGCCTGGCGCGTGCCGCGCCGGCTCGACGCCGATGCGATGCATGCGGCGGCACAACGCCTGCTCGGCAAGCACGATTTCACCACCTTCCGCGACACCGAGTGCCAGGCCAGGTCGCCGGAGAAGACGCTCGATCAGCTCGACGTGCTGCGCGACGGGCGCGAGATCACCATAGTCACCTCGGCGCGCTCATTCCTGCACAGCCAGGTGCGTTCGATGGTGGGGTCGCTGATGTGGGTCGGCGAAGGCCGCTGGACCGCCGATGATCTCTCCGCAGCGCTCGCCGCACGCAACCGCGCCGCCTGCGGCATCGTCGCCCCGCCGGACGGGCTGTATCTGATGCAGGTGGATTACTGATGGGATGAGGGCGCGTACTCTCGCTACATCCCCCCACTGTCATGCCCCGGCTTGACCGGGGCATCCAGTAGCCGTGGCCTCTCGGCTCAGTCACTGTCGTCTCTGGAATACTGGATCGCCCGATCAAGTCGGGCGATGACAGCGGAGTGGGCAGGCGGAAGAGCCTACCCAAAATACCTCGCCAAAATCCCGCGATACACCTTGGTCAACCGCTCCAGGTCCCTGACCGGCACGCGTTCGTCGATTTGGTGCATGGTCTGGCCGACCAGGCCGAATTCGATCACCGGGCAATAGCTTGAGATGAAGCGCGCATCCGAGGTGCCGCCTGAGGTCGACAGCTCTGGCTTGCGGCCCGTCACTTCCTCGATCGCGGACACCGCGAGTTCGGTGAACGGGCCGGGCTTGGTCACGAACACGTTCGAGTTCGAGGGCTCCCAGACGATGCGGGCGCGAATGCGGTTGCCGCAGGCTTTTGTCAGCCGCGTCTCGACCAGCTCGCGCAGGCTCGCCTGGGTGTGGTTGTCGTTGTAGCGGATGTTGAATTTTGCGCGGGCCTGGCCCGGGATGACGTTGTTGGCGGTGTTGCCGACGTCGACCGAGGTGAATTCGAGGTTGGAGGCCTGGAACTGCGCGCTACCATGGTCGAGCGGCTCGTCCGAGATGGCCACGATCAGCCGCGCGATATCAGGCACCGGATTGGCGGCGCGGTGCGGATAGGCGACATGGCCCTGCACGCCGTCGACATACAGCGTGCCGGATTGCGAGCCGCGGCGGCCGACCTTGATGGTGTCGCCGAGGGTCTCGACATTGGAGGGCTCGCCGAGCACGCAATGGTCGAATTTTTCGCCGCGCTCGGCCGCCCACTTCAACAGCTTGATGGTGCCATTGATGGAGACGTCTTCCTCGTCGCCGGTGATCAGGAAGGAGATCGAACCTTTGCCGTCGCTGCGCGGCTTGCCGTCGTTCGCGGCCAGATGCTCCAGCACCGCGGCGACCGAGCAGGCGATGCCGCCCTTCATGTCGACCGCGCCGCGGCCGTGCAGAAAGCCGTCCTTCACCTCGCCGGAGAACGCGCCGACGCTCCAGGCGCTCTCGTCGCCAGGCGGCACCACGTCGGTGTGGCCGGCAAAGGTGATGTGCGGCCCGTCAGTGCCGATCCGCGCATAGAGATTGTCGACGTCGGCGGTGCCGGGCTCGCTGAAGGTCACGCGGTGGCATGTGAAGCCTGCCGCATTGAGGGCCTGTTCGAGCACGCCCAGCGCACCGGCATCGGCCGGGGTTACCGAGGGGCAGCGGATGAGATCGCGGGCAATCGAGAGAGCATCGGTCATGCGCCCCGCTTAACATGCATGCCGCCGGGTGGGCTAGCACTGGGCGGGACAAATTCGATCTCGCTCTGCTGGTCCCAGCTTTTCGTCGAAGGTGCGGGCGCGGAGCCATCTTCAAGGACGGCCAGTGGGTCGGGGCCGAACCGGTTGTCGCCCGAGGTGCCGGGCACAATGAACATTTCCACGAGGCCCCAAAACCACGGAATGTGCACGGCCCAGGCGACGGCAAGAACCCAGTTTGAATTGGTGGGCAGCAGGTCCGAGAACTGGTCGAACAACGCAGGCACGACGAAGAACGGAACCAGCCACCAGCCGCTCCGGTCGCGATCGTGCAGCCGCTTGGTCGCGGTTGCGAGATAGATCCACAGGAATAGCAAAGTTCCGAACACTTTGAGGATGAGGGTCGCGCGATCGGCCGTAGCCAGCTGACGATAGGCCCTGGGATCGACCACATTGAAGATGTCGTCGACACCGAAATCGAAGTCGACCTTGAAGTTGAAGGCGAAAGTTGCCGCCCCGTTCAGCACCTTGATGGCCTGGTCGATCATCCCGAGCATGCAGGCCAGCATCATGACGAGCAGCAGCGCCTGCCACAGCAGCGCGCGGTTGATGCGGCCGTCGAAGCGGAAGAGATACCAGATCCAGTCCATGCCAAAGGCTCCGGGCGGGAAAGGTCGCCCGGATGTTGGTCGCGATTGGGGGGAGGGCGGGTTCGATGGACCCTCGGTGTCGTACGGCAGCTGGTGCCGCGAATCAATCCCGCAGCAGCTCGTTGATGCTGGTTTTGGAGCGCGTGCGCTCGTCGACGCGCTTGACGATGACGGCGCAGGCGGTGCTCGGGCCGATCTGGCCGTTCTTCATGGGCTTGCCGGGCAGCGCGCCGGGAACGACGACCGAATATTCCGGCACCTCGCCGATGAAGATCTCGCCGGTCTCGCGATCGACGATCTTGGTCGACGCCCCCAGGAACACGCCCATCGACAGCACCGCGCCCTTGCGCACGATCACGCCCTCGGCGACCTCGGAGCGCGCGCCGATAAAGCAATCGTCCTCGATGATCACGGGCTCGGCCTGCAGCGGCTCGAGCACGCCGCCGATGCCGACGCCGCCGGAGATGTGCACGCGCTTGCCGATCTGCGCGCAGGAGCCGACGGTCGACCAGGTGTCGATCATGGTGGATTCATCGACGTAGGCGCCGAGATTGACGAAGGACGGCATCAGCACGACGTTGCGGGCGATGAAGGCGGAGCGGCGCACGATGGAGCCGGGGACGGCGCGGAAACCGGCATCGCGAAAGCGGTTCTCGCCCCAGCCGTCGAACTTCGAGGGCACCTTGTCCCACCAGGCCGCCTTGCCGGGGCCACCGGGAATGGCGCCCATGTCGTTGAGGCGGAACGAGAGCAGCACCGCCTTCTTCAGCCATTGATTGACCTTCCACTTGCCGTCGGCCCCGCGCTCGGCAACGCGGGCCTCACCCTTGTCCAGAATCTCCAGCGCGTGATCCACGGCCTCGCGGACCTCGCCCCTGGTCGAGGTCGAGACGCCGTCGCGCGCCTCGAAGGCGCCGTTGATGGTGGATTCGAGGACGGACAGGGACATTTGGCGATCCTTGAGCAGCATTTGCGGGGAATTTGGATCGCTTTTTCGGGACTTGGAGCGAGAGAGTCAAGAACGCAGTCGGGGGGGGGGGCGGCGGGGGGGGGGGGGGCCCGCCCGGGGGGGGGGGGGGGGTTTGTTTTGGGGGTGGGGGGGGGGGGGGGGCGCGCC
>NZ_JBVVPP010000081.1:16801-19587 GCF_055811315.1 Bradyrhizobium sp. MI1.4
TATCTTTTGGGGTTTTTTTGGTCGTTTTTTTGGGGTTTTGGCGCCTAGCCCTCCCCCCCCCCGCGGGCCCCGGCCGGGGGGGGGGGGGGGGGCCCCCCCCCCCCCCCGGCGGCTATTTTGATGTGCCCGCGAGATCGGTGCCGTTCACGATACCCTCGCAGAGGCCGGCGAGCTCATTTCCGAGTTCGGTCAATGCCGGTGAACGGTAGCGCGCGAAGGCCATAGCCGGATCAAGCCATCGCAGTTCGGCTTGACCGTCTGGAAAGCCGATCACGGCGAACTTCAGGGGGGCCTCGAGCAGCGCCGCGCTATCGGCGGTCAGCAGCCGCGACATCAGGCGTGGGTGGAAAAACAGGACCTGACGCGCGGGGCCGATGGCGAAGCCGCCACGACTGAGCAGCATTTGCGGGTCGATCTCGTGCAGGATCCAGAGGTCTGCCGCAATGATTCCCTGCTTCAAGCGGGTGACCACCTCTTCGACGGTCAGCGAAGAGGAGACCGACCGTTGAAACGAGCTTGCGGCCGAACCGCATCCGGAGAAGGCCACAGGTTGCGGTGTTTGCGTCATCGGATCAGCCTTCGCCCGGCTTCGGTGCCCGGCTCGAATCGAACGCTTCGAGCGTCCGTGCCGAGTAGACCAACGACGCCCCCGCACCGATCGCAATCGCCACGCCGAGGGCCTCGGCGAGCTCCTCACGGCTCGCGCCGAAACGTGCGGCGGCGGCGGCGTGAACCGCAATACACCCGTCGCAGCGGGCAGTCACGGCCGCCGCCAGCGCGATCAACTCGCGCGTCTTTCCGTCCAGCTTTCCTGTCTGGGGGCCAGCCGCGCCAAGTTCGCGATAGCCCTTCAGCGTCGCCGGGCTTAGGGCACCAATGTCGCCGATCCGCGCCAGCAAGTCGCTCCGATAGGCGCTCCAATCCATCATCATTGTCTCTCTCCTCGAACGGCGGGTTGTTGCCGAGCTCGAGAGATAGACGTGCAGTCTCGCGGGAGCCATCAGCTATGGGCGTATGGCCGCTATACAGCTTGCCGAAGCGTCAGGCGAATTGACGGAATTCTCCCGCGATGAAGTCCACCACGGCGCGAACCCGCCGGACCTTGCCGGTGTCGCGATGAAATCCCAGCCACAGCTCGCGGCTCGGGACGGGCGCCGGCGTCTTGATCGAACGAAGCGCGGGATAGGCCGAGGCCAGCCGAGTCGGCAAGCAAACCAGCCCCGCGCCGGCGGCGGCCGCAGCGGCCTGACCATCGCGGCTATTGCTGCAGAATCCAACATGTGCCTGCGGCAAATAGCGACGCAGCCACTTCGTCTCCGCAACACTTTCGGCGAGCGCCGCGTTCATCGTAATGAGCGCAGCGTCGGCGCCACCGTCCGAAAAATCGGGCGGTCCCTTTGCCTTGAGATAGGCAGCAGCAGCATAAAGCTCGAACGGAATGCTGGCGATCTTCCGCTGCATCAGTCCGTCCTGCTGGAAGCGCCCGAAGCGCAGGGCGACATCTATCTCCCGCCGCGTGAGGCTCAGGGCCTCGGCGTCAGTAACCAGCTCGACGGTGACGGTCGGATGCGCCGCGCAGAACTTCGCCAGCAAAGGCGAGAGGATCCGTGCCCCGAGCCATTCGGGCGAGGTCACGCGCACCGTTCCGGTCAGTCCAGCGCTGCTGCCAACTGCGATCCGCTGCGCCGCCAGTGCTGCGTCCTCCATCCTCTCGGCATAATCGAGAATCTGCCGTCCGGTGTCGGAGAGCCGAAGGCCGGACGGAAAGCGGTCGAACAGGATCGCACCGAGCTTGCTTTCGAACAGTTCGAGGCGCCGGCTCATTGTCGGTTGCGTGGTGCCCAGCTTTCGTGCGGCACCCGAGAGGCTTTTTTCGCGAGCCAGGTGCAGGAAGTAGCGCAGGTCTTCCCATTCGATCGCAGCCAAGTCTGTCGGCTTCTGAGGCACGGTCGCTCCTGCGTTGCTGCGGGGGTCAGCCGATCGCGAGCGACTGCAGAAACCCAGTCAGATCGTCGGTGACGTGGTCGACATGGGCCGCATCACGGCCCGCCAGTTCCCAATCTTCACGCACCACTTGCTTGGTGCCGTCCGGCACCACGAGTATCGTGGTCATGCCGAGCTCGTGCGGAACGGTGAGGTTGCGGGCGAGGTCCTCGAACATCGCTGCGCGGGTCGGATCGACCGAATGGTCGGCGAGAAACTTCCGGTAGGTCTGTGGCGCCGGCTTCGGCTCGAATTCGGCGGCGATGATGTCGAACACGCCGTCGAAATGCGTGGCAAAGCCGAGTCGCGCCAGCACCGCATCGACATGATCGACCGAGCCGTTGGTCAGGATCAGCTTTCGTCCCGGCAGTTTTGCAATGGCCTCGCCCAGGGCCGGGTTCGGCTCCAGCGGGGAATGGTCGATCTTGTGGACATAGGCGAGATAGTCGTCGGCGCGTACACCATGCAGGGTCATCATGCCACGCATGGTGGTGCCGAAGCGCTGGTAATAATCCTTCTGGATCTTGCGCGCTTCCACCGGTGTCAGATTGAGCCAGTTGCAAACGAACTCGGTGATCCGCGCATCGACCTGCTGCCACAGATTGACGTGGTGCGGATAGAGCGTGTTGTCGAGGTCGAACACCCATGTGTCGATATGGGCAAAGGCGCGGGAGGAGGTCATTTTCACTCTCTATCCGTTGACCGCGGCGGCGCCCCACCCTCAATCGTCGTCCTGGCGAAAGCCAGGAGGTGGATTCACACTCGAAGTGCAACAGTTGAGAGGAGAAGGCCTCTGCCGGGGT
>NZ_JBVVPP010000082.1:0-1888 GCF_055811315.1 Bradyrhizobium sp. MI1.4
ACCGGCGAACGTACTAACTTCCAGTTTTCGCCAAGCTTGTCCCTGGGGTAATGGGTCCTGGCTTTCGCCAGGACGACACTGAGGGTGTGGCGCCGCGTCCTTTCCTCCCGCCTCCGCCGCCCCCGAATCGCCGGAATATTTCGGCTTGTTAATCTCGGCGCCCTTGGCACGCGGACGGCCTGTTCCCATGTCCTTCCACGGGAGTCCTGCCACGGGAGTTTCCCTCGGGAGAATGGTCATGTCGTATTCGGACTCGGGCAATGCCTGGCGCAATGACGGTGGGGCGCAGCCACATGCCTACGATCCCTATCTGCATCCGGAACTGTTCCGCGGCGTTGCGACGCGGCGGGTCTTCGCCTTCCTGATCGACATGGTTGTGATCTCGGTGCCGGTGATCCTCGGCTACCTCTTCATCGCGGTGTTCGGCGTGGTCACGCTCGGCATCGGCTGGGCGCTGTTCTGGCTGGCCTGGCCGGCCTCCGTGATCTGGGCCATCGTCTATTACGGCGCCTGCATCGGCGGTCCGTCGTCCGCGACCATCGGCATGCGCGTGATGGATCTTGAGTTGCGCACCTGGTACGGCGCGCCCGGCTATTTCGTGCTCGGCGCCACCCACGCCGTGCTGTTCTGGGTGACCGTCTCGTTCCTGTCGCCCTTCGTGGTGCTGGTCGGGCTGTTCAACGGCCGCAGGCGCTTGCTGCAGGATTTCGTGCTGGGAACGGTCGTGATCAACAACTCCGTTCGCGCGCCGGTGCCTCAGGGCGCCAGAACCTACTGATCAAAGGACCTGCTGATCAACGAACCCGGATCAAGGACCTATCAACCTGGACCCGCTATGCTGTCCGATCTGACCTGCCGAGTAGACCGATTGACCGGGGGCTTTCGTAGCGCGATGCTGATGCACATTTTGGAGGCCCACGACGTCCCTTGACCCAGCACTCGCGCGACACCCCACAATTTTACCTCACGGCGCCCTCCCCCTGCCCCTATCTGCCGGGCCGGCACGAGCGCAAGGTGTTTACGCACCTCGTAGGTGAGCGCGCCGGTGACCTCAACGACCTCCTGACCCATGGCGGCTTTCGTCGCAGCCAGTCGATCGCCTACCGTCCCGCCTGCGACCAGTGTCGCGCCTGCGTCTCGGTCCGGGTGATCGCCAACGAGTTCCGCCCCTCCCGCAACTTCCGCAAAGTCATCGCGCGCAACGCCGACATCATCGGCGAGCAGCGCAGCGCGGTGCCGACCTCCGAGCAATATTCGGTGTTCCGCGCCTATCTCGATTCCCGTCACCGCCATGGCGGCATGGCCGACATGACCGTGCTCGACTACGCCATGATGGTCGAGGACAGCCACGTCGAGACCCGTATCATCGAGTACCGCAAGCGCGGTCCCGACAGCGGCATCACCGGCCGCGGCGAGGAGTTGATCGCGGTGGCGCTGACCGACGTGCTCAGCGACGGCCTGTCGATGGTCTATTCGTTCTTCGAGCCGGGCGAAGTCAGCCGCTCGATGGGCACCTTCATGATCCTCGACCACATTGCCCGCGCCCGGCGGCAGGGATTGCCTTACGTCTATCTCGGCTACTGGATCGAGGGCTCCAAGAAGATGGACTACAAGGCCCGCTTCCTGCCGCAGCAGCGCCTCGCGCCGTCAGGTTGGCTGCGCATCGACGCGCAAGGCGATGCGACGTCCGAGCCGCAGGATTAGCTCTCCGTCATGCCCCGCGAAAGCGGGGCATCCAGTACGCCGCGGCGCCTCGGCTCAGTCACTACTGTCTCTGGAATACTGGGTCGTCCGATCAAGCCGGACGACGACACCCCGGGTGTGGTACCCCCAACAACCGGGGCGCGAGCAGCGTCAAGTTAAAAACCACCAAGATGCCCGCCCCCCA
>NZ_JBVVPP010000082.1:1898-19339 GCF_055811315.1 Bradyrhizobium sp. MI1.4
CCCCCGCCCCCCCCCCCCCCTCCCCCCCCCGCCCCCCCCCCCCCCGGGGGCCCCCCCCCCCCCCCCCGGCGCCCCCCCCCCCCCCCCCCCGTTCTTGTAAACCGGGGCGCGGCGGCCCCCCCCCCCCCACGACAGCCGTGGTGTGGTCACCCGAACAGCGTGTCCGCGAGCAGCTTCAAGTTCAAAACCACGATGATGCCGGCGACGATCCACGCGATCGCCGCGACCCATACCGGTATGACGAACTTGCCCATCTTGCGGCGGTCGGAGACGAAGCGGACCAGCGGGATGACGGCGAAGGGCAATTGCATCGACAACACGACCTGGCTGAATACCAGCAGATCAGCCGTGCCGCGCTCGCCATAGATCGCGGTGACGACGATCACGGGAATGATCGCGATGCCGCGGGTCAGCAACCGCCGCGCCCAGCTCGGCAGGCGCAGGTCGAGAAAGCCCTCCATCACGATCTGGCCGGCGAGCGTCGCCGTCACCGTTGAATTCAGGCCCGAGGCGAGTAGCGCCACTGCGAACAGCGTCGAGGCGATGCCGAGGCCGAGCAACGGAGACAGCAGCTCGAAGGCCTGGCCGATCTCGGCGACGTCGGAATGGCCGCTCTTGTGGAAGGTTGCAGCAGCCACCACGAGGATCGCGGCATTGATGAACAGCGCCAGCATCAGGGCGATGGTCGAATCCGTCGTCGCCCATTTGATCGCCTCGCGCCGGCCTTCGTCGTTGCGCTCATAGGCGCGCGTCTGCACGATCGAGGAGTGCAGATAGAGATTATGCGGCATCACGGTGGCGCCGATGATGCCGATCGCGATGTAGAGCATTTCGGGGTTGGTGAAGATCTCGGTCTTCGGCACAAATCCCCTCAGCATCTCGGCGACCGGCGGGGCTGCCGCGGCAAGCTGGACGGTGAAGCAGACTGCGATCACGACGAGCAGCGCGATGACGAAGGCTTCGAGGAAACGGAAGCCCCGATTCATCAGGATGAGCAGCAAAAAGGCATCCAGCGCGGCGATCAGCGCGCCGCCAATCAGGGGAATGCCGAACAGCAGCTTGAGCGCGATCGCGGTGCCGATGACCTCGGCGAGATCGCAGGCGATGATCGCCGCCTCGCAGGCAAGCCAGAGTAGAAAGTTCACGGCCGGCGAATAGGTCCCGCGGCAGGCCTGCGCGAGGTCGCGGTCGGTGACGATGCCGAGCCGTGCCGCCAGCGATTGCAGCAGGATCGCCATCAAATTCGAGAGCAGGATGACGGAGAGCAGCGTGTAGCCGAACTTGGACCCGCCGGCGAGATCCGTCGCCCAATTGCCGGGGTCCATGTAGCCGACCGAAACCAGATAGCCCGGGCCGACGAAGGCGAGCAGGCGCCGCCACCACACCCCCGCGATGGGGAGGGCGACCGAGGCATTCACCTCGGCCAGGCTCTTTGTCATCGGCGCGTCATTGCGCCAGCCGGCAGCATCTCGGGTCAGATCGGGAGAGCGAGCATCCATGCGGCGAGAATACCGAAGTCGGGCCTTATTGCAACTCATTTGCAACTGCATCTAGCCGCGTCGGTCCCTCGGCGGTCGCTATGTGTCGCCCCTGTCGGGAAGCGGGTGGGTTTGGGAGCCTCCCGAGGCGGATACTGGCGCCAACCCGACTTTGCAGGAAACGAGCCATGTCAATTCCCCCGCGCCTCCCCGAGACATTCAACCGCCTCGCCTGGTCCAATTTGGCGGCACAGTCGGCCGAACAGATCGCGCTGGCCGCGGCCCCCATCGTCGCGGTGCTGACGCTCGGCGTGGCAGAAGGCCAGACCGGCCTGCTCCAGACCGCGCTGACCCTGCCCTTCGTCCTCTTCGCCATCCCCGCCGGCCTGCTGGCCGACCGCATCTCCCGCCGTTCGCTGATGGCGGGCGCCGAGGCGCTGCGGGCCGCGGCCCTTGCAGCGATCGTGCTGCTGCTCGCGCTCGGCGCGCTCAATCTGCCGCTGCTGGCGCTGCTCGGCTTTGCCGCCGTGTGCGGCACCGTCGTCTACAGCGTGGCCGCGCCGGCGCTGGTGCCCTCGCTGGTGAGTTCGGACCTGCTACCGGCGGCCAATGCGCGGATCGAGCTCGCACGCACCATCGCCTTCGCCAGCGGCCCTGCGCTCGGCGGCGCGCTGGTCGGGTGGTGGGGCGCGAGCCCGGCCTTCGGCTTTGCGGCCGCGCTGTCCGCGACCGCCGTCGTGCTGCTCTCCGGCATCTACGAGCCCGCCCGCACGCCGGCGCCACGGCGGCATCCGTTTCAGGACATCCGCGAAGGCACGGCCTTCGTGTTTCATCATCCGCTGCTGCGGCCGGTGTTCATCACCCAGTTCATCTTCAACACCGGATGGTTCCTGCAGATCGCGGTGTTCGTGCCCTATGCCGTACGTCACCTCGGCCTAAACGCGGTCGGCGTCGGCACCGTGCTGACGATGTACGGTGTCGGCATGGTGATCGGCGCGCTGTTCGCGACGCGGGTGATGAAGCGCATCGCGTTCGGCACGGTCGTCGGCCTCGGCCCCGTTACCGGCTTCGTCGCGGCGGTGGTGATGGCGCTGACGGTGCTGGTCCCCTCGCCCTGGCTTGCGGCCTTGAGCTTCTTTCTGCTCGGCGTCGGGCCGATCCTGTGGGTGATCTCGACCACGACGCTGCGCCAGTCGGTGACGCCGCCTCGCCTGCTCGGCCGCGTCTCCGCCATCAACATCATGAGCTATGGCGCCCGTCCGGTCGGCTCGGCGCTGGGTGCGATCGTCGGCGGCCTGTGGAGCGCCGAAGCGTGCCTCTATCTCGCCGCCGCCGTGTTCGGCGTGCAGGCGCTGGTCATTTGGCTCTCGCCCGCGGTGGCGCTGGACCGGCAGCCGGACATGGTGGGCGATGAGGCGGTGGCGCGGTGTTAGCTGCACCGTCATTGCGAGCGAAGCGAAGCAATCCAGAATCCGTCCGCGGAGACAGTCGGGATTGCTTGGTCGCAAGAGCTCCTCGCAATGACGGAGTATGTTGAAGCAGCCAGCCTAATTCGCCAGATACCGCTCGTAGCTGCCTGTCACCGGCTCGCTCGCGTCCACCTCCGGATCAAGCGTGTAGAGATCCTGCGCACGGCCGATGCCACGCAGCGCGTAGCGGCCTGTGGAGACGAGATAGCGGCGGCCGGCGGCGTCGAGGCCCTTGTAGAATTCTGCCGACGCCAGCAGCTCGCGATCGACCGAACGGCTCATCGAGGCGATGCGGCTGACCTCGTTCACGGTCGGACCGACCACGGTGAAGTCGAGCCGGTCCTCGCTGCCGATATTGCCGTAGAAGACCTCGCCGACATGCAGGCCGATATAGGCGGACGTGGTGGGACGGCCCTCCGCGCCCCGCCTCAGGTTCAGCGCAGCGACGTTCTTGCGGAACAGATGCTCGGCGCGCAGCGCCGCGCGCCGGGCATGCGCCATGTCTTCACCGGTGAACATCGCAAGCACGCCGTCGCCGATCAGCTTCAGCACGTCGCCGCCGGCGTCGTGGATCGCGTCGATCACGGCCTGCGCATAGTCGTTGAGGAACGGGATGATCTCGTCGGGGCCGATGCTCTCGCTGATTCCGGTCGAGCCGCGCAGATCCGAATACCACAGCACGGCGTTGATGCGCTCGGTGACGCCGCGCGAGATACGTCCGCTCAAGACCTGCTCTGACGCATCGCGGCCGAGATAGACGCGGCCGAGCGTGCGCGCGATGTCGACCTGCTGCGCCGACTTGATCGCGAGCCCCAGCACCGGCACGAGATCGCGCAGCGCGGCGAGTTCGGCGTCGGCGAAGCCGCTGTCGCGTCGCGTTGTCCAGGAGGAGTAGAGGCAATCCATCTGCCCCAGCGCTCCGGTCTCCCCGAAGCGGTGCACAAAGGCCAGGAAATGGCGATGACCGGTTTCGGCGAGCTCGCCGATTTGCGAAAAATCGAGCGAGGGCGCGTCGGCGAGGTCGATCACCATCTCGTCGTGACCGTGCTCGAGCAAATGATAGAAAACCGACCGGCGCCAATTGTTGGCCGCGTCGCCCTCGGCCGTCGAGCCGTATTCGACGACGTCGCTCTCGTTGGTCGGTGTATCGCTCCAGCGGAAGGCGCGACCCTCGTAGATCGGGTGCAGCGTATCGATGACGACAAGGCCACGCGAGAGTTCCAGCCCCTCGGCGCGGCAGCGCTCGCAGAAGCCGCGCAGCAGTTCGGGTTCGGGCAGGCCGGTGAGCCCCTGGCCGGCCAACCAGTTCATCAGCGCAAGGCGAGAGGTCAATTGCATGCGCCATTATGGCGTGCATTCGTGACGAGCGAAAGGCGGCGCGCGGAGCTTGCGTCGCCAAAGCTCCGCTCACGGCCAAGGCTCCCGCCCGCGGCAGGTCGCATATGTCGCGGACGCTGTTGACGCGCTCCCGCCTCGGGCGGCAAATGCGAATGATGACACCGCCGATCAGAAATACGGGGATATGAGCCAGCGCCAGCTTCCGATCATCCTGGCGCTCGGTACCACGCAGACCCTGGCCTGGGCCTCGAGCTACTATCTGCCGGCGCTGCTCGCCGATCCCATGGCGCGCGATCTCGGTATCTCCTCCAACTGGGTGTTTGGCGCGTTCTCGGCCTCGCTGGTGATTTCGGCGCTGCTCGGGCCGCGCATCGGGCGACAGATCGATCTGGTCGGCGGCCGGCAGGTCCTCTCGGTGTCGAACCTGACGATCGCCGCCGGCCTCGTTCTGCTCGGCCTCTCGCAATCGGTGGCGGTGATGGCAATGGCCTGGCTCGTGCTCGGCATCGGCATGGCGATGGGTCTCTACGACGCCGCCTTCGCCGCGCTCGGGCGCATCTACGGCACCGAGGCGCGCAGGCCGATCACCGGCATCACGCTGATGGCGGGCTTTGCATCGACCGTCGGCTGGCCGCTCACCGCCTGGGGCCTGTCGCATTTTGGCTGGCGCGACACCTGCTTCGCCTGGGCCGCTGCCAATATCCTGATCGGCCTGCCGCTCAATTTCTTCCTGCTGCCGACGATCAAGGGCGCCAAGCAAGCAGCGGCGACAGCGGCGAAGCCGCATCTGCCGCTCGACCGCACCATGGTGCTGCTCGCCTTCATCTTTGCCGCGGTCTGGACCGTCACCGGCGCGATGGCCGCGCATTTCCCGCGCATCCTGGAGGCAACCGGCGCGACGCCGGTCGAGGCGATCGCGGCCGGTGCGCTGATCGGCCCCGCGCAAGTGGCCGCACGGGTTCTGGAGGCAGGCTTCCTCAGCCGCTTTCATCCGCTGTGGTCGACGCGGCTCGCCTGCCTCACTCACCCGATCGGCGCCGTGGTCGTGGCGATCTTCGGCGGCGCCGCGGCCAGTGCGTTTGCGCTATTCCACGGCTCCGGCAACGGCATCCTGACCATCGCGCGCGGCACGCTGCCGCTGTCGATCTTCGGCCCCAAGGATTTCGGCTATCGCCTCGGCATCATCGGCGCGCCGGCACGGATGGCGCAGGCCGTGGCGCCGCTGGCCTTTGGCCTGCTCATCGACGTCATGGGCGCCAAGGTGCTGATCGTCTCCTCCGCGCTCAGCCTCTCGGCGCTGGCCGCGCTGTTCATGATCCGCGCGCAAACCGCGGCCGGATTGACCGGGCCGGAGCTTTCGCGCACAAGCGCAGCATGACCGAAGACACGCGCCCACCCCGCACATTCAAAGGCCTCCTGCGCTGGGCGACTACGCCGCCGCAGGCCTGGGGTGTCTATCTCCTCGCCGTCATCCTGGTCTGGCTGATCTCCTTCTACGCCGGCTCGCTGAAACCGAAGAAGGCGCCGGAAGCGAGCCCGCCGCCGGTCACGGCACCGCGCACCTAGGCCGGCTTCGTTTCGCCGGTCGCGATCCAGATGCCGGCGAACACGGCGACCAGCCCGATCAGCAGATTTGGCGTGATCGGCTCGCCGATCAGCAGCGCGGCGAGCAAGGTGGCGGCGATCGGATTGACCGTCATCGTATTGGCGACCCGGGTCGGCGTCGCGCGCGCCAGCGCCATGACCCAGAGGATGAAGGCGAGCGCACCGCCGCCGATGCCGAGATAGATGCCGGCAATCCACTGCGCCGTCGTGAACTGCCCCAGCGCTGCAAAGCTGCCCTTCACGATACCCGCAAGCACCAGCACGGCGGCGCCTGCTCCCATGCCGACCGTGAGAAAGCCGAGCGGGCTGGAGCGCTGCATCAGCGGGCGCGACAGCACGTTGTAGAACGCCATGCAGAACACGGCACCGGTCATGATCAGCTCGCCGCGCCAGGCCTCGGGCGGGCTTTGCGCCAGGCCCGCGGCCAGTGCCGCCGCCACGCCGAGCACCGCGATGCCGACGCCGGTGATCTTGCGCGCCGTCAGCCGCTCGACGCCGAGGATGGCGCCGACCACCATGGTGTGGAGCGGCAGCGTCGCCAGCGCGAGACTGGCGCGCGCGGCGGTCGTGTAGGACACCGCGATGTTGTAGAGGATGAAGAACACGCCGAAAAAGCAGATGCCGAGCAGCGCCACGGCCGGCCAGTCGGACCGCTGCGGCCAGCGCACGCCGAGCAGAAGCGCGCACGGCAGCAGGCAGAGAAAGCCGATCCCCCAGCGCAGGATCGCGAGCAGGATCGGATCGGCGCCGCCGACCAGATAGCGGGTGATCGCCGCGGCAGTGCCGCCAAGGCTGCTCGACGCCAGCGCGATCGCAACCCCGGCCCACTCACCCACAATCGTCTCCCGTTGCGGAGCTTGCTGAGGGCGCTAGCACGCCCCTGCTGCCACTGTAGTGGCAACAGGGGCGTCGCGGGAAGCTAGTCGTAAAACTCGGGCGACATCTTCTGGCTGTCGCGCTGGATCTTGTCGTGGTTGATCCAGAGTTGCGCCTTCTCCTTGCCGAGCGTGTCGGCGATCTTCTGCATCGAGGCCGCGCTCTGGTCCTTGTTGGCGTTCATGCTCGGCACACGGCGGTTGTCCCAATTGTCTTTGAAGTGCACCGCATCGCCCGACAGCACGACGGCGCCGGTCTTCGGCAGCTTCACCAGCAGCGATTGGTGTCCCGGCGTATGGCCGGGCGTCGACAGGATGGTCACGCTGCCGTCGCCGAACACGTCCTTGTCGCCCGCAAGCAGCTCGACCGGATGCGACGGCTTGAAGCGCGGCTCGTTGTTGGCGCCGGGCCAGTCATACTCGGCCTTCTGCACATAGAGCATGGCCTGCGGGAACAGCTCGACATTGCCGGTATGGTCGGGATGGGTGTGCGAGACGGCCATCATCTTGACGTCACCGGGCTTGAGGCCGAGCTGTTCGAGCTGCGCGGCAAGCGTCTTCGGCCGGCGCCAGGTCACGGCTTTGGGATCGGCGGGCGCAAGGCCATTCGGCATCGCGGCGACTGCGTCGGCGATGCCGGTATCCCACAGGAACCAGCCCTTGGCGTGCTTCACGAGATAGCAGCTGTCGACGAAGTCCATCGTCTTGCCCTCATTGAGACCGGGCGTCCAGCGCGAGATGTCGCCGGCGGTGCCCTCGCCGCAATTGAGCACGTAGAGTTTTTCGACACCGGTCTTTTCGGACTGCGCGAGCACCGCATGACCGGACAGAACGAGTGCAGCGACAACGACGGCGAGCTTGATCTTTTTGATCTTTGGCATCATTCGTTCCTCCCTTGCAGCCAAGTCGGCTGTCTTGTCGGCTGTGACCGAGGATCAACCCTGGTCCGTTCGCAGAATTCCCGCAGACCGCTTCAGTGCGGGCAGGTCTCGACCTCGACGGTGACGTGGCTGAGCCCCTTCAGTCCGGCGAGCCGCTTCTTGTAGACCGCCGGCTGCTTCGGCTGGTCCGACACCACCGACACCAGCACGGCGCAATGGCCGGGGCCGACCTGCCAGAGATGCAAATCCGTGACGCGGTCGTCGCCGATCTCCATGCGCGCCCGGATCACACGCTCGAGCTTCTCGTCGGCGCGCACGTCAAGCAGCACCGCGCCCGATGTCTTGATCAGGCCGAACGCCCAGCTCGCGATCACGGCGCTGCCGATCAGGCCGACCGCCGGATCGGCCCAGGCCCATCCCGAATACATGGCGACGACGAGCGCGGCGATCGCCAGCACCGAGGTCGCTGCGTCCGCCATGACGTGGACATAGGCAGCACGGAGATTGTTGTCGTGGTGGTGGTGATCATGGTCATGATCATCGTGATCATCATGCGCATGGCCATGATGGTGATGACCATGGTTGTCGCGGAGCAGCCAGGCACTGGCGAGGTTGACGCACAGGCCGAGGGCGGCGACCAGGATCGCCTCGCCATAGACGATCGGCACCGGATTGATCAGCCGCAGCACGCTCTCATAGGCGATCTCGACCGCGATCAGGCCGAGGATGATCGCGCTGGCGAAGGCGGCAAGATCGCCGAATTTGCCGGTGCCGAAGCTGAAATGCGAGCTCCCCAGGTGCCGCCGTGCAAAGCGATACGCGAACGCGGCAATCCCTAGCGCTGCCGCATGCGTGCCCATGTGCCAGCCGTCGGCGAGCAGTGCCATCGAGCCGAACAGCGAGCCGGCGACGATCTCGCCGACCATCATGACCAGCGTCAGGATGACGACGAGCCAGGTGCGTCGCTCGTTCTCGTCGTGCTTCTCGCCCAGGAAGGCGTGGTCATGGGTCCATTGTTCGACGGAATGGGAATGCATCGCAAAGTCTCCGAAAGGCCCGGGCCGTTAACCCCTATATAGACCTGCGAGTTTTCTGGGCAAAATCGCCGGAATGAGCCGATTGACAGGTAGGTGCCGTTTCGGTGTAATGAACGCCATGGGGATTTGAGCGATCTCCCCACGAGGCGACATGCCCAAGTATCGCGTCCCGTTGTTTTTCACGAGGGCGCATCATGTCTTCCTACACGACGATATCATCTGACAAGCTGGCACGGTTGATCGGCACGGCAAACGCCCCTGCCCTGATCGACGTGCGCACCGACGAGGATTTTGCCGCCGACCGGCGGTTGATCCCAGGTTCGATCAAGCTCAGCCACGACAATGTTCCGGAATGGGGTGCCGAATTCGCCGGCCGCACCGCCATCGTCTCCTGCCTGCGCGGCGCAAAGCTGGCGCAGGGCACGGCGGCCTGGCTTAGGCAGCTTGGGGTCCAGGCCGAGACACTGGAAGGCGGATTCGAGGGCTGGAAGGACGCAAAGCTGCCGCTGCTCGATACCCGCAAGCTGCCGCCGCCCGACGCCAAGGGACGCACCGTCTGGGTGACGCGGGCGCGGCCCAAGGTCGACCGCATTGCCTGCCCCTGGCTGATCCGACGCTTCGTCGATCCCAATGCGGTGTTCCTGTTCGTGGCACCGTCCGAAGTGGTCGCCGTCGGCGAACGCTTCAAGGCAGCCCCGTTCGACATCGAGAACGTGTTCTGGAGCCACCGTGGCGAGCTCTGCACCTTCGACGTGATGATCGAGGAGTTCGGGATTGCCGCGCCGGCGCTGCTCCGGCTCGCAACGCTGGTGCGCGGCGCCGACACCGGGCGGCCCGACCTTGCGCCGGAGGCTCCCGGTCTGCTCGCGGCTTCGCTCGGGCTGTCGCGGATGTATGATGACGACCTCGAACAGCTCGAGGCCGGTATGCTGCTCTACGACGCGTTCTATCGCTGGTGCCGCGACGCGACGTCTGAGACCCATAACTGGCCGACCAACAAGGCAAAGGCTTGATGGATACGCGTACGATCGAAACCGGAGCTGATGCCGGTCACGGCGTCAGCTTCAGTGAAGCCTTTCGCGTCTGGCTCCGTGTCGCCTGCCTGAGTTTTGGCGGGCCCGCGGGCCAGATCGCGGTGATGCACCGCATCCTGGTCGAGGAAAAGAAGTGGATCTCGGAAGGCCGCTTCCTCCATGCGCTGAACTACTGCATGCTCTTGCCGGGCCCGGAGGCGCAGCAGCTCGCAACCTATATCGGCTGGCTGATGCATCGCACTGCCGGCGGGCTGATGGCGGGCGGACTGTTCATCCTGCCCGGCATCATCGCCATCATGGGCCTCAGCTACGTCTACGCCGCCTACGGCAATGTCAGCTTCGTCGAGGCGCTGTTCTTCGGCTTGAAAGCCGCCGTGCTCGCCATCGTCGTCGAGGCCGTGGTGCGCGTCGGCAAGCGCGCGCTGAAGAACCGCATCATGATCGCGCTCGCCGCGATGGCCTTCGTCGCGATCTTCTTCTTTGCCGTCCCCTTCCCCATCATCATCATCGCCTCAGGCATCATCGGCTATGCCGGCGCGAGAAGCGGCCTTCCGGAGTTCGCGCCGGCCGGTCATGGTCACGGCGGCAGCAGCGCCTTGATCGACAGCATGCTGGGCGACGCCGTGCCCGATCATGTCCGACCCAACACCGCCCGCACCATTCGCGTCGGCGCGCTGTGGCTTGCGCTCTGGCTGGTGCCGGTGATCGCGCTCGTGCTTGTGCTCGGGCAGGCCAATGTCTTCAGTCACATCGCGCTGTTCTTCTCGAAAATGGCGATGGTCACCTTCGGCGGCGCCTACGCAGTGCTGGCCTATGTCGCCCAGCAGGCGGTCGAGCACTATCACTGGCTCAAGCCGCACGAGATGCTCGACGGCCTCGGCATGGCCGAGACCACGCCGGGTCCGCTGATCATGGTGCTCCAGTTCGTGGGCTTCATGGCCGCCTACCGCGACGCCAGCGGCCTGTCGCCGATGCTTGCGGCCACGCTCGGCGGATTGCTCGCGACCTGGGTCACCTTCACGCCATGCTTCCTCTGGATCTTTGTCGGTGCTCCCTACATCGAACGGCTGCGCGGCAACACCGGGCTTGCGGGCGCGCTGAGCGCTATCACCGCCGCCGTCGTCGGCGTGATCCTCAATCTCTCGATCTGGTTCGCGCTGCACACGCTGTTCCGCGACACCGTGCCGGTGCATGCGTTTCCGCTGGACTTCGACATGCCGGTGCTGACGAGCGTCGATCTCCCCGCGCTCGTGCTGTCGATCGCAGCCGCAACCGCGATCTTTCGGTTCAAGCTGGGGATGTTGACGGTGCTCGCCGGCAGCTGCGCTGCGGGTGTGGCGCTGCGGCTGGCGGGGCTGATTTAGCCTCCAAGCATCGGCTTAAAGGCTGCCTCCATGAGGTCGCAAAATGGGCCAAACCGAGTTCGGCTGCGTCAACCGGAACGTGAGCTAGGACCGGCACTGAATTTGAAAACGGCTTTCTTGCCTCCGGGAGAAGGAATCCCAAAAAGCACGAAATATCCAGCCGGAACGAAGAACAGGGTCAGGAGCGAGGCGACAGCAAGCCCGGACATCATGAGCACCGCCATGGGTTGCCACAACGCGCCGCCGGAGATGGCCATGGGTGCGAGCCCAAGGACCGTAGTGGCCGACGTCAGGAGGATCGGACGAAGACGCTTTCCCGACGCAGCTACGATGGCTTCCCGCAGCGGAAGCGTCTCTCGCTCGATATCGATCTGATCGATCAGAACGATGGCGTTGTTGATGATGATGCCCGACAGGCTGATGATGCCGAGGGTGCCGAAGAACGAGAGCGGTTGTCCGGCCGCCAGCAGGCCGAACGGAATCCCAATCAGGATGAGCGGTATGCTCATGAACGTCAGAAGCGTGCGCCGGAAGGAGTTGAACTGCAGGATGATCGCCAGCACCATCACGGCAAGTGCGATCGGAAAGCCCGCGGCGAGCTTCTGGTTTGTCTCCGCGCTTTTCTGGATCTCGCCGCCGACGGTCACGTGATATCCCCCAGTCATGTCCATCTCGTTGAGCCTGGGCTGAATCGTTTCCAAAAGCTGCCCGGCCGTCAGGGAGGTGCTGCGGGCGGTCACCGTGATCGTTCGTTCCTGGTTCTTGCGGCGGATCCGCGCGAAATCGAACCCCGGCTTCAGCCTCGCGACCTGCGCCAGCGAGATGAGGCCGCCGCTCTTTGCGAAGGTGGCGCTGGTGAGGCCTTCCAGGCTCTGCGAGGTGTACGCGCCGGCGCGCAGCACGATCGGGATCGAGTTATCGCCTTCCCGGTAGATCGACACCGCGGTGCCGGTGAAATACGTGTTCAGGAGCCGAGTGACTTCCTCAGAGGTGACTCCAAGCTGGCGCGCACGGTCCTGGTCGATCTCGACGACCACCTTGACGATCTTGTTGCCCCAGTCGTCATCGTTCTCACGGACGTTCGGCGCCGCCTGCAACAGGGATCGAACCCGTTCGCTGAAAGCGAGCAGCCGGTCACCGTCCGGGCCCGATATCTCCAGCTCCACGACGCCCGATTCGACGGCTCCCATCGCCAGCCGCTTGATCTTGAAGCTTGCTTCTGGGTGATTGGCATAAAGGTATTTCCAGGCACGATCGGCCGCACGCACCGCAGCCTGGTAGTCCGTCGTGTTGACAAGGAAGAACGCGGACGCCGGATCCGGCGGGACTGGGGTCAGAGTGAGATAGAATCTCGGCCCGCCGTCACCCACGTAGAGGATTTCGCTGGAGATCTCCGGATTGGCCGTTCTGTCCCCGAGCCACCGTTCGATCTCGCGCGCGCGATCTTCCGTTTGCGAGATGTCGGTCCCGTCAGGCATATTCATGTAGATCAGGAATTGGCTACGTTCGCTGAGCGGAAACATCTCCTTCGGGATGCGCGGGAATTGAGTAAGCGCAATTACGACGAGCGCAATGCAGCCGGCCAGGACGATAGGAGAGAAGCGCAAGGCCGAGCCGAGCGCGGAGGCATAGAGCCGCTGCAGGCGAGACGGCGCCGCATCCTCCTCAGCAGATCCGGCCCCCCGGCCGATCAGCCACACGGTCAGGGCGGGAAGAATGTACATCGCCGTGATCCAGGAGCCGCCGAGCGTGAGCGCCACCACGGCCGCCAGCGAAAACGCATACTCGCCAGACGCGCCCGATAGCAGCATGAGCGGCAAGAACGCTGCGCTGGTGGTGATCGAGGAGATCAGGAGCGGCAGCGCATACTGCTCTCCGGAGGCAAGACCGGCCTCCTCGGGAGGCACTCCGCGGCCGATCCGGCTGACGATGTCCTCGACGATGACGACGCCATTGTCGACCAGGAGACCGAGCGCGATGATGATCGCCGCGATCGAGACCTGCTCCAGCGCGATCCCCAGCGCCCGCATGCCGATCAACGAAAACATCACGGCGAAGGGAACGATCATCGCCGCGATAGTGCCCGCCCGCAGGCCCAGAAAAACGATCACCAGCACTGCCACGACGACGAAAGTCTGGGCCACACTCGACAGGGCGGAATTGACGGAGGCGCTGACCTGATCGGCCTGGTATGTCGCGAAAGAGACGGCGTAGCCGATCGGAAGGCGCTCCTCATAGTCGCCTGCGGCCGCACGGAGCTTGACTCCAAGCTGCGTGACGTCCTGGTCCGGCTGCATAATGACGCTGAGGACCACGGCGGGACGACCATTGAAATAGATCGGCTTGACCTTCGGTGAGACGTAGTCTCGGCGGACCGTGACGATATCGGCAAGCCGAACCAGGCTGTCGGTGGTCCCGACCCGCGTGAGCATGGTCTCGATCGCCCGCACGTTTGGAAAATCGCCGGAGGTCTCGAGCAGAAGGCGCGTGCCGTCGGCGTTGATGTTGCCGGACGGCAGCACGACATTCTGTCCCTGGAGATCCTTGATCAACGCGTTGACCTGAACGCCGATCGCGGCCATCTTTCGGGTATCGAGCTCGAGCCAAACCCGTTCGTCCTGCACGCCGTGAAGCTCGACCTTGGAGATTCCCGCGATCTGGTAGAGCTTCTTCCGAAAGTCCTCGGCCGCGTCCTTCAGTTCGCGGGGGGAAAAGCCTTCCCCTGTGATGGCGATGGTCGCGATTGCGACATCGCCGAAGTCGCTGTTGACGAACGGTCCGACCACCCCATCGGGCAGCTCGATCTTGGCGTCGGCCATCTTGTCGCGCAGTCGCTGCCAGGTGGCGTTGACGTTCGCGATTTCGTCCTTCAGGTCGACATAGATGGTCAGGGATCCTTCGCCGGCAAGCGTTCGGATGTCCTTGACCTCAGCGAGCTCGCGTACTTTTCGCTCGACGGGAACGGCGACCAGATTCTCCATTCGCTCGGGCGCCATGCCCGGAAAAAGGGCCGACACAACCGCTGTCCGGATGACGATGACCGGGTCTTCGCGTTTAGGGAAGTTCGGATAGAGCCCGATGCCGGCAATCAGCAGACCGATCATGGCCATGACCGTGAATCGGGACCGCGCCAGACCGAACCGGGTGAGAAGATTCACGGCCCCGCCTCCTCGAACGGAAGCAGCTTCACCTTTTGTCCGTCCGAGAGGTAGGACACCCCTGCCGAGGCCAGGACGTCCCCAAGCTTGACGCCCTCCACCACGACGAGACGATTGTCCCGGATTCCGCCAACGGTGACGGTGCTCTTCTTCACCGTCGAACTTGCCTCGTCGTAGCGAAACACCGTACCGGTGTTCTGCAGGACCTTTCCGCCTTCGGGCACCAGCACGGTGAGCGGAACGAGAAACCCGCTGCGGCCCACGACCAACGGTTCTTCGATCGCGACCTCGACCGACATACCGGCGTTCAGACCAGGGGCATTGTTGTCCAGCCTGACCACAACCGGGAACGCCGATACCTGCTCGGCTTTGGACCCGAGCTCCCTGATCTCGCCCTTGAGCGGAAGATCGGGCTTATCAGCGACCTTGATGGCCACCTTCTGCCCGACCTTCAGGCTCTGGAAGGTCGCGGCCGGCACCAGAAAGGACATTTCGAAGCTGTCGTCGCTGTAGAGGGTAGCGACCGGCTGCCCCGCAGCGACCTGCGCGAAGGATTTGACCTCCACGCGAGCGATGGTCCCGGCGAAGGGAGCCAGCAGCTTGCTGCGGTCAAGGTTCTGATCGGCCAATTCGAGCTGGCGGCGCGCCTGGTCGAACTGGGCTCTCGAGCTGAGCAAGGTGGCGTTAGACTGCTCGAAAGCCGCCTGGGTCGCGACGCCGCGCTTGAGGAGTTCTTCCTTGCGCTGGAAATCGGACTGGGCGTTGTCGAGCTGCGCCTGCGCCTGCTGCACGCCCGCGCTGGCCTGGTCCACCTGGCTCTGCAGCGATCTCGGATCGATTTCGGCAAGAACGTCGCCGAGTTGCACCTTCTGGCCGACGGTGAGGACGACGGCCTTCAGCTGGCCCCCGATCTCGAAGGAGAGGCTGCTGACGTCGGCCGGCTGCAGAACGCTCGGGAAGCGCCGAACGCGGCTTTCCGCCGTCGCGGCCACCTTGTAGGCGCGCAGACCGCGGACCGGTTGTTCGCTCGCCTCCTTCTTCTTTTCCCCGCAGCCCTGCAAGCCGACGACAAGGAGCGTTAAGATGCCAAATCGCGTAAGATGTCGGATCATCGAGCGCTCCTCGAATCCTATCGAATTTGATCCTTCGGCCTGGCGGCGTCGTTCCGCGAGCTCACGGCACTACCGCGAAAAACAGAAACGCGGCGAAGATGACCAGATGCACGACGCCCTGCAGCACCGTGGTCCGCCCGGTGCCGAGTGTGATGACACTCAACAGCAGCGTGAGCATGAGCAGCCCCAAATCCTTTATGTCCAACCCGAGTTCGAGCCGATATCCCATGACGATCGAGACAGCCGCGACGGCGGGAATGGTCAGGCCGATGGTCGCGAGCGCCGAGCCGAGGGCGAGGTTGAGACTGGTCTGAAGCCGGTCGCTTTGCGCCGCCTTGATGGCCGCCACTGCCTCCGGAAGAAGAACGAGTGCGGCGATGATCGTGCCGACGACTGCCTTAGGGGCCTGGAGATAATCGATGGCGCGCTCCACGCTGGGGGTCAGGACTTTCGCAAGCCCCACGACGGCCACAAGGGAGACGACGAGGAGAGCGGCGCTCAGGCTGGTCGTTCCGTTGTCCGGAGGAGGCGAATGCTCGTCGGCCGCGGCACCTTTCGCGGCCAGGAAATAGTCACGGTGTCTGACCGTCTGAACGAAGACGAACGCGAGGTACAGAATCAAGGACGCAAGCGCGGCAAAGATGAGCTGCGAGGTGTTGTACAGCGGACCGAGCTCTTGGGCTGCAAGGTTCGGAAGCACCATCGTGAGGCTGGTGAGAGCCACCAGCACGGCGAGAGCGGCACTGGCGCCTTGCGCCTGGAAGCCCTGTTCATGGTGGCGCACGCCGCCCCACAGCAGACAAGCACCTACGATGCCGTTACAGACGATCATGACTGCCGCGAAAACCGTGTCGCGGGCCAGCCCGGCCTTCTCGGCAGGCGCGCCGATCATCACCGAGACGATGAGCGCCGTCTCGATCACCGTCACGGCCAATGCCAGGATCAGCGTGCCGAACGGCTCGCCGACGCGGTGAGCGACCACCTCGGCGTGATACACGGCGGCGAAGACCGTGCCGAACAGAGCCGCTCCGGCGGCGGCGTCGATGACCCCGCCTTTGCCGAGAACGAAACTGATCAACAGGACGCCCCACGCGAGCCCTGGCCAAATCCACGTCCACCGAGCTGTCCCTGCTACAGCCATGGCGACTCTCCCTGAACGTGTCCCCGCTAGGTGTGGGACTCTTCAGTTGCATCATACTCACGAAATGGCATGGCCAAAAGACATCGCATCACAATTTCGGAACAATGTTGCTTCTGGCGATAGCTCCAGACGCCTCCCTGGAGCGCGGTGCGCCAAAGGGCGAAACACTGCGAGAAAGTGTGCCGCCTTGGCTAGTCAAGTGCACCCGGCAAAAATATTCCACTTTACCGAAATTCGGATTTGACGTATAAGCGGCACACCCTGGCCCGAGACAAGGGGCGGATCGCGATCGTCACGAACCGCGGGCTGGGTAGCGATGGACGCGACGGCGTCGGGCGCGATTGCATTGCAGGGCGGCTTCGGCTGTGAGCAATGGCCTTCGTGCCTACGACACGGCGCCGACAGCGTCTTCGTATGGCTTCGGGTGCGAGCACACGCCAGCTCCCGAAGCGACATGCGAGGACGTGCGCGGACGAACAAGTCGTGTGGTCCTGACGCCCGGGGTCTGTGCGTCAAGTCCTGCGGTGATGTGGCGGTCCAACCGGGCGCGCGCATCAGTCATCTGCATGGCGACGGGGGCAATAGTGCATCGCTCCCCGGGGAGAGCACGAAGGACACGTTAAAACCATCGCGCAGGGAAGGCCGGGCGATCCGGCGAACCTGTGGTCCACCCCGTGTGCATTTCTGTCGCGCACGGACCTGCGGGTGCCAGCCGGCGCCCGGTCTTCCCTGCGCCCTTGTCTCAACGAGGGCAATGCGACGAAGCAAAACTCGGGCGGAACGCGCCGCGAGACCGCGAACTCTCGTCCGCTGTTTGGATCGTATATCGGCGCGAAGACCAGTCATTCCACTCTCGCTGTCGTCGCCCGGCTTGACCGGGCGGTCGCGCTCAACCCGAATTCCTGGCGCACTTGGAACAATAGAGGCTGGGTCTATACAATCGCGGGAC
>NZ_JBVVPP010000083.1:0-19121 GCF_055811315.1 Bradyrhizobium sp. MI1.4
CGAAGCAGACGCCGGGACGCCCGGTGAGCTTGCCATAGGCTTCCGCCATCATCGCCGCACCGCCTTCGGCGCGGCAGCAGTACCAGCACGAAGGAGGCCGCCGTCATCAGCGTCGAGATGGCAGCGATGGTCGGGTCGATCTCGTCGCGGAGGGCGGTGAACATGCGCTTGGTCAGCGGCTGATACTGGCCGCCGGAGATGAAAAGCGCGACGATGGTCTCGTCCATCGCCGAGATGAAGGCGAAGATGCCGCCTGCGACCACGCTGGACTTGATCTGCGGCAAGGTCACCGCGAAGAAGCTACGCAGGCGATTCATGCCGAGGCTGCGTGCGACCATCTCCTGCGCCGGATCGAAACTCTGCAAGCCCGCCAGCACCGAAATGATCACGTAAGGCAGCCCCAGCATCACATTGGCGAGCACCAGGCCCGGCAGCGTCGCGACCAAGCCGATTTTGGCATAGAGGAAGAAGATCCCCACCGCAGTGATGATGATCGGCACCACCAGCGGCAACAGCAGCATCATGTGGATCAGCCGCATGATCCGCAGCTTCGACTGGCTGATGGCATAGGCGGCGGAGACGCCGAGCGGCGTTGCGATAAGCACGGTAAGGAGCGCGACCGTCAGCGTTACCCGCGTCGCCTGCATCCAGGCCGCGTTGGAGAAATACTGCTGATACCAGCGCAGCGAGAACGACGGAGGCGGAAAGGTCAGAAAACGCGCGCTGGAGAAGGAGATCGGCGCGATGATCAGCACCGGCAGGATCAGGTAGACCAGCACCAGCGCGCTGATCACATAGAGGGCGATCCGGGCGGGTGACAATCGCGTCATTTCTGCCCCAATATGCGATCGAGCGAGATGAAGCGGCTGACGACGAAGAAGATCGCGAGCACGCTTAAGAGCAGCACGACGGCGACTGCGCTCGCCGCGCCGAACTGGTTGTAGAGCTCGACATTGCGGCTCACCAGCATCGACACCATCACCGTGCGGCCGCCGCCGAGCAGTTCCGGCGTGATGTAAAAACCGAGGCAGAGCACGAACACCATGGTGCAGCCTGCCAGCACGCCCGGCAGAGACAGCGGCAGGAAGACGCGGACGAAGGTGAGCGACGGGCTCGCTCCCAGGCTGGCGCCGGCCTGCATGAGGTCGGACGGGATCTTCTGCATGGTGGCGTAGAGCGGCAGCACCATGAACGGCAAGAGGATGTGTACCGTCGCAACCACCGTGCCGAAGGTGTTGTGCACCAGCGCGAGCGGTTCGCTCGTCACCTCGAGATAACGCAAAAGCTGGTTGATCACGCCGGTACGCTGGAGCAGCGCCAGCCAGGCATAGGCCCGCACCAGCACGCTGGTCCAGAATGGCAGCACGACCAGCGACAGGATGAGAATGCTCCATCCTTTCGGCACCGAGTTGGCGAGGTAGGCCACGGGATAGCCAAGCAGCAGCGCGATTCCCGTGACCACGAGGCTGATCTCGAAGGTCAGCGCAAAGCTGCGCCAGTAGATGTCTTCGGTGAAGACGCGGCGATAATTCTCCAGCGTGAAGCCGTCATGGTAGATCGACTGCCAGGCGAGCCAGCCGACCGGCAGCACGATCAGAGCCAAGATCACCAGCAGCGCCGGCGACACCAATGCCAGCATCAGGCCGTGTTCGCGACGCTGATGCTTTTGGGAGGGATCCGGCACGGATGTCATCGACGCGGCCCGCTTCGCCTACTTCTGCATGAACGACGCCCAACGCTTCTCGGCGGCTTCGCCCGCCGGCGAGGACCACCAGGCGTAGGACATCAGCGCCTGCTTCGCCGCGTTCGCGGGCTCGCTCGGCAATTGCGCGGCGCGCTCGGGCTTGATCACGCCGGTCTCGAACGCCTTGGGATTGCCCGGACCATAATCGATATTGAGCGGCAGATTGGCCTGGTGCACGGGATCGACGGCCTCGTTGAGGAATTTGACTGCCGTCTCGAGATTCGGCGCGCCCTTGAGAATGCAGAGCGAGGTGCTCTGCAAAACGCCCTGGTTGTAGGTGAAGGCGACCTTGGCGCCTTCCTTCGCGACTGCGCTGACGCGGCCGTTCCAGGCCATCTCCATGTCGACCTCGCCGTCATTGAGAAGCTGTGCCGACTGCGCACCGGAGGTCCACCACACCGTGATGTGCGGCTTGATCTCTTCCAGCTTCTTGAAGGCGCGCTCGACGTCGAGCGGATAGAGCTTGTCGGGCGCGACGCCGTCGGCCATCAGGGCCGCCTCGAGCGTCGCGAACGGGTGGTTACGCAGTGCGCGGCGCCCGGGAAATTTCTTGACGTCCCAGAAATCGGCCCAGCTGTTCGGCGCGTCCTTCGGAAACGTCTTCTGGCTGTAAGCCAGTACGCTGGAATAGAACTCGTAGGAAACCGAATAGGGGCTGCGATAGGACTCCGGCATCGCGGCGCCATTCGGGATCTTCGAGAAGTCGAGCTTCTCGATCAGCCCCTGCTCGCCGCCACGCAGGCAGTTGCCGGTCGGAGTATCGACGACATCCCAGATCGGCTTGCCGCTGCCGACTTGCGTTTTGATTGCGGGCCAGGCATCGGGAATGGAGTCCTGGTTGACGGTGATGCCGAGCTTCTTGGCGGTGGGATCGAGAATCGCCACCGTCTGCGCCTGCTGGTAGGCGCCGCCTTGCGAGACGAAGGTGATCTGTTCGGCAGCGGCGGCGATGCCGGTTGTTGCGAACATTCCGAGCGATCCGCCCAACAAAGCGTAGCCAAATCGAAAATCTCGTTTCGTCGTCATCCTCGCCTCCTCTGTCACTAATTAAATGTCACTGTCCGATCGCATCGAGAAACTGGTACCAGCCGGCGACCATGCGCACGGCGGGCTCGCGCAACGGATAGAACGGGATGGCTTTCAATCGCCTCGCGTCGAGCAGCCCGACCTCTGGCGTCTCGCCGCGCACGAAAGCGGCGAGATAGCGGCCCATCAGGCTCGACATCGCCACGCCCGCGCCGTTGTAGCCCATCGAGAACAGCGTGCGGTCGTCGAGCCGGCCGATATGCGGCACGGAGTCCAACGTCATCCCGACCAGGCCCGACCATTTGTAGGCGAGCGGGACGTCGGCAAGGTCGGGAAAGATTCCGACCATCGCCTTGCGCAACGCGTCGAAAGCGGTTTCCGAATCCTGCTTGCCGAACGCGCCGCGGCCGCCAAAAATCACACGATTGTCGACCATGCGGAACCAGCGCATCATGCGCTTGGTCTCGGTGTAGGTGCGCCCGGTCGGCATCAGGCTTCCCGCGAGGTTGCGCGGCAGCCTGTCGGTCGCGATGATGGCGCTTCGGAACGGGATCAGCGTGCGCTGCATGTTCGTCGTCGCGCCGGTGAGGTCGGAATAGCTGTTGGTGGCGATGATCGCGTGCTTTGCCCGCACTGCGCCTTGCGGCGTTTCAGCGACGATGCCGCTGTTGTCGCGGCGGAGCCTTACGACCGGCGACTCCTGGAAAATCGGGATGCCGCGGCGCGCCACGCCATCGGCAAGGCCGCGCAGATAATTCAGCGGATGGATGCCGCCGGAGCCGGGATTGAGCACGCCGCCGACGAAGATGTCGGAGCCAGTCTCGTCGCGCACTTGCCCCTTGTCGAGGATGCGGACCTCCGCATCCCCCATCTCGCGCTTCATCCAGTTGGCCTCGTCGATCGCGGCCTTCAGGGTCGTCTCGTTGTGAGCGGCCTTGACCTGGCCGGTGCGCGTCAACGCGGCACTGGTGATGCCAAATTCGGAGACCAGCTCCTCGACGATATCAGTGGATTCATGCGCGATCCCGTACATGCGCTGCGCCATGGCGCGGCCGTGCACGGCGTCGATCTCGCGGAACGAGAGGCGGAACTTTGCGGTGATCACGCCGCCATTGCGTCCACTCGCGCCCCAGCCCGGGCGGTTGGCCTCGAGTACGATCGGCGACAAACCGCTTTTGGCGATGTGGTGCGCAGCAGACAGGCCCGTGTAGCCCGCACCGATGATCACCACATCCGCCTGGTGCTCGCCTGACACGACCGGAAACTCGCGCGCCGGCTCGGCCGTGGCGGCCCACAGCGAGTTGGCCGACGGCAGCGCGTTCCAGTCCCGTGTCATGCCACCGCTCATGCCTTACGCCGCCGGCCCGATGGCCGCATCGGCAAGCGCCTTCAACGTCGGAAAATGGAAGTCCGGCTTGGTCAGCGTCTCCACGGCCGGTGTGCCTCCGAAACCGGCCATGCCCTGGCGGCGCTCGATCCAGCACACCTTGTAGCCGAGTTTCCGCGCAATCCCGATGTCGTGATACTGGCTCTGCGCGACGTGAAGGATATCGGACTGCTTGTAGCCGAAAGCGGACTGGCGGCCCTTGTTGTAGGCGAAAAACTCCGGATCGGGTTTCGCAACGCCAGTCTCGTCGGCGCAAACGGTATCGTCGAAGGGATTGCCGAGCGCGTGCGCGTAACAGGACAGCGCGACGCGGTCGGCATTGGTCATCGCGACCAGGCGGAATTTGGTTCTCAGGCGCTTCAGAGCCTCGACCGAGTCTGGGAACGGTCCCCAGCGCAGCACCGCGAGCTGGAACACGTCGCAGGAGGCGTCATCGGCCTGCAGCCCGAGTTCCTTGGCAAGATAGCGATAGACATGGAACATCACCTCGCTCGAACGCTCGTGGTGCTTGTCGCGACCGCGCTTGTAGGATTCGAAGATCTTGTCGTCGCTGAGCTCGGCCGGCGACTTGCCCGAGATCCGGCGCACCGCGGAGAGCACGCCGGTCTCGAAATCGATCAAGGTGCCGACGACGTCGAAGGTGAGAACCTTGAAATTGCTGAACGAGGCTGCTGACGACATTTTTGGCTTCTTCTCTCGGTTGGACAAGGCTTGGGTTCAGTCCCTCACCCTGGGCACGACGATGGTGTCCTCGGGGTGAAGGGTCACGGTAAGGCTGCCGCCCAGCGGCGGGATGCGGCTGTAGGCCTGGTGATAGCTCGCCTGGCGCAGGCTGAGCACGATGCCATCGGCGAGCGCCAGGAAGATGCGCAGGCTCTCGCCCTGATAGACGATGTCGGTGACCGTGCCGGTGAGCCGATTGCAGGCGGTGTCCGGCGCACCATCGTCGATCAGCAGTTTTTCGCTGTGCACGGCGAGCATCAGCGCGTCCCCGTCGGGAATGGCGCGGGCGCTGCGCAGAAGCACATTGCCGAGCGCAACGCCGGAGGCATCCACGCGTCGCACGGGAAGCATCGTGGCCTCGCCAATGAAACTCGCGACGAAGGAATCCGCGGGATGATCGTGCAGGCGCTCGGGCGCGTCGATCTGGATCAGCCTGCCGTCCTTCATCACGGCGACGCGGTCGCTCATGGTCAGCGCTTCGCGCTGATCGTGGGTGACGTAGATGATGGTGGCGCCGATGCGCTTGTGCAGCGCGCGTAGCTCGATCTGCATGGATTCGCGCAGTTGCTTGTCGAGCGCGGACAGCGGTTCGTCCATCAGGATCAGCCGCGGCTCGAAGATCATGGCGCGTGCGAGCGCCACGCGCTGGCGCTGGCCGCCGGAGAGTTGCGCGATACCGCGCTCTTCGTAGCCGGCAAGACCGACCATCGAAAGCGCCGCGCGCACCTTATCCGGCCAGGCCGCCTTCGGCAGCCGTCGCGCGCGCAAGGGAAAGGCAACATTCTCGCCGACGCTCATATGCGGGAACAGCGCGTAGTTCTGGAACACGACGCCGATGTCGCGCTTGTGCGGCGGCATCCAGGTGACGTCGCGGCCGCCGAACAAGATCGTTCCGCTCGATGGCAGGATGAAGCCGCCGAGGATGCCGAGCAACGTCGTCTTGCCGGAGCCGGAGGGGCCGAGCAGGGAGACGAACTCGCCGGCGGCGACATTGAGGGACACGTCGTCGAGGGCGCGAACGGCACCATAGGCCTTGCTCGCGGATCTGATCTCGACGCTTTCCGCTCGTTTGTCCAACGATCGACCTCGCCATGTCCTGAGCCGGCGTGCTTCACTGCGCGCCATAAGCCTGCTTTATAGACAGGAATTTGAGCACTCCTGGTCGAAGCGTGCACCGCACCAACATCTTCGCTCGCAGGCCCTGTCTTTTGGCTATGACGCCAATGACACCAGACTTGGCAAAACTCGGCAATTGCCAAATTCTCACCTGGGTCATAACATGGTGTTATGCCAGAGCTGCGCCGGATGCTGCCCTCAAGTAACGCCCTGTTCGTCTTCGACGCAGCGGCGCGCAACGGCAGCTTCACGGCGGCGGCCGCCGAACTGAACGTCACCCAGCCTGCGGTGAGCCGGATGCTGGGTCAGTTCGAGGACCATCTCGGCGTTCGCCTATTCGACCGCAAGGCGGGACGCGCGGTGCTCACTGAGGAAGGCGAACTCTTGTATCGCCGCGTGCTCGAAGGCTTTCGCAGCATCGAAAGCGGGCTGGTCGAGATCGAGCGGCGCCGGAAGGGCACCGAGACGGTGACACTGTCGGTCTCCTCCGCCTTCACCACGCATTGGCTGATGCCGCGCATCGACAAGCTGCAGAAGCAATTTCCTCAGGTCGATTTGCGCTTTCAGCTGATCTCCGGCGCGCTGCGCGGACCGGTGGAGAATGTCGACCTCGGCATGCGCTTCCGCGATCGCGAGGAGCCGTCATCCGGCGGCACGCTGGTGATGAAGGAGGTCATGCTGCCGATGTGCAGCCCTGCCTATCTCGGCGAAACCGATCCCGCCGAAGGCAACACCATCATTCGGCTCGCCGAGACGCCGGGCGACTGGGCCGCGGATTACGCATCGCTTCTCACCGGGCGCCGCGGTGTGGCCAAGGCGCTGAGCTTCACGGACTATGCCGTCGTGATGCAGGCCGCCCTGCTCGGCCAGGGCATCGCGCTCGGTTGGCTGACTGTCGCCTCGCACTGGCTGTTGACCGGCGCGCTGGTGCCGGCCTCCGACACGCTCACCACCACACGCCGCATCTGCGAATTCCTGCCACCGCGCAACCGGCCGATGCGTCCCATCGCCGCCGAGATCCGCGACTGGATCACCGCGCAGATGAAAAGCGAGATCTCCGCGATCGACCGGCTCTATCCGAAGCTCGGCGCGATGGCGGCTTGCTACTAGAGCGTTTTCGGGCGAAGTGGACCGGTTCACGTGAAGAAAACGCATCAAAACCGGAGTCTAGGCGGGTGTCAGCGCGGCACAGTAACGATCGGGCAGGTGATCGCCGATCCCTGCCGGCAGCAGCACCGTGAGCCTGCCGACGACATCCGTCCGCGTGTTCTCGGATACGCCGCTGAGGAGATTGCGGACCTGCTCACCAATTCCAGCATTCGCCATTGGCTCATCCGAACCAACATTCGTCGTGAGCTGGCTGGCGCTGAATTTGGCGCCGCGTGCACAGGCGAGATAACGGCCGACGTGATGAAAGCCAAGCCTGTGCGGAGGCACGGTCGGGACGATGTCGGTGCCGTGCACGAGACGATAGGTCGTCCTGCCGAACGTACCGTTGTAGAGGGCGACGAAATCGTCGCGGCCCACGCGCGGACAACCGTAAAGATAGATCTGCGCATCCGCGAGCTGGAGCTGCTCCCGCGCCAAGTCCGCCGTTGCCACCGCGATCGCGGCGCCGAGGCTGTGCCCAGTGATGAAGATCGGTGATTTGCGCGCCAGCGCTGCCGCCAGTGCGCTCTTCACGTCGTCCCACACGGCCGCCGCCGCATCGACGAACCCCTGGTGCACGGGCGCCTTCGGTCGGCCAAGCGTGAAATCGCTGACCCAGTTCAGGAGATGAAGCGGGTCGGTGCCGGCGAAGGCGACAATGGTTGCGTCGCCCTTGCTCGCGATGATCCCGCGCGTGTCGGTCAGCGGCAGCGTCGAATGCGCCGGCTGGCTCAGCAACTTGACGCCGGACAGATCCCAGAAAGGAGAGACCCTGTTGATCGTGTCCGGCACATGGGTCTCGTAGGCGAGTTGCGACATCCACATCATCGCGCGAGCGATGTCGAGATCAAAGCCGGTTGATGTCTCGTTGAATTTTGCAAATGCCCGTCGGTCATATTGATCGGGAGGAAGTTCGACCAGAATGCTCACATCAAGCTCCTAAATGGCTTATTGCTGCAATACGTCGATCGAAAACGGAATGACGCTACCTTCGCATATGGCTGGAATTTTGACAATCTGTGCGCGTGCCCGGGACGTATTCTGCCTTTGCGCCTAAGGGGACAAGGTTGAGACGAGGCACCTCTCCCCCCGCGTCATTGCGAGCGTAGCGAAGCAATCCAGAGTCCTTCCGCGGAGGAATTCTGGTTTGGTTCGCTGCGCTCGCAATGACGGTATGGATAAAGTTTTGGCCTCTATCGATGCTCGATCGCGCGGATCGCGCCGCGGAGCTCGGCCAGGCCGCGGAGGCGGCCAATCGCGGTGTAGCCCGGATTGGTGCGCTTGGTGGCCGCGAGATCGTCGAGCATGCGATGGCCGTGGTCGGGCCGGAACACAATTTTCTGGCCGGGCGAACGCCGCGCGTTCTCCTTCAGCAGCGCCTTCAGCACCGCGACCATGTCGACGTCACCGTCGAGATGATCGGACTCGTAGAAGGACAGGCCATCCGCCTCGCGCTTGGTCGCGCGCAGATGCGCAAAGGCAATGCGCGGGCCGAAGCGTTCGGCCATCGCGGGAAGATTGTTCTCGGCGCGCACGCCAAGCGACCCCGTGCACAGGCAGATACCATTCGCCTTTGACGGCACCGCATCGAACAACGCCTGATAGTCATCGGCGCTGGACGCGACGCGCGGCAGACCGAACAGCGGGCGCGGCGGGTCGTCCGGATGCAGCGTCAATGAGACCCCGAGCTGCTCGGCGACGGGGGTGACGCGGCCCAAAAACTCGGCGAGATGCTGCCGCAGGATTTTTGGCGTGACGTCGCGATATGTTTCGAGCCGATCGCGGAATTGCGGGATGGTCAACGGCTCGGTGGTGGAGCCCGGCAGCGCGCTGGCGATGACCATGACGAGATATTCGATATCGGCCTGGCTCATCTGCTCGAACAGTTTTTTCGCGCGGGCCTGCTGCTCGGGCGAGTATTCCTGGACGGCGGCGGGACGCTTCAGGATGTGCAGCTCGAAGGCCGCGAAACGGTCTTGGTCGAAGCGCATGGCGCGGGCGCCGTTCGGCAGCTCCCATTCGAGATCGGTGCGGCACCAATCCACGACGGGCATGAAGTTGTAGCAGATGATCTTGATGCCGGCCGCGGCAACCGCCTCCAGGCTGGCGATCCATGTCTCGATCGAGCGCGTCGCTTTAGCCCCGAGACGCTTGACGTCGTCGGGGATCGGAATCGATTCCACCACCGACCAGGTCAGCTGCGAGCGCCCGGGTTGGCCGCTCTCGATGAAGTTCTTGCGCTCCTCGACCGCCTTGCGTGTCCAGGCTTCGCCGATCGGCACCTGATGCAGCGCCGAGACGATGTCGCTCGCCCCGGCCTGCCTGACATCGTCGAGCGAGACCGGATCGTCCGGCCCGTACCAGCGCCATCCCTCGAGCATCATAAGAATTCTCCCCGATCAGTTCGCGGTCAGCACGACCTTGACGCTCTGCGAGCGGTCGAGCGCCAGCCGCAGCGCGTCCGGCGCGGTGGACAGCGGCCGCTCGGCGGTGACCAGCGACAGCACGTCGACGCTGCCGTCCGCGATCAGCTCCACCGCCGTCATGAACTCAAGCCCGAAGCGGAACGAGCCGCGCAGGTCGATCTCCTTGGCCATCACCGCATTGGCCGGCACCGGAATCTGGCCACCCGGCAAATTGCCGATCTGCACCACAACGCCGCCGCGCCTGACGATACCGATCGCACTGGCAAGGCCTGCAGCCGTGCCCGAGACTTCGAAAGCGACATCGTAGGGGCGCGAGGTGGCCTGCGCCTTCAGGCCTTCCTCGCCGGCTGCGACATTCTCGACGTGAGAGGCGCCGAGCCGGGTCGCAAAGGCCAGCGGCGCCGGCGCGATGTCGGCCACCGTGATGTCGGTCATGCCGGCGCGGCGCGCGGCGAGCATGGTCAGAAGCCCGATCGGACCGGCGCCGAAGATGATGCCGCGCTTGCCATCGATGTTGCCGGCACGCGCGACGGCGTGCAGGCAGACCGCGAGCGGTTCGGCGAGCGCCGCGGCCTGATAGGACACATGATCGGGAATCTTCACGCACTGTGCCGGGATCGCGTCGAAATAGTTGGCAAAGCCGCCCTGCATGTGCGGTGTCTTCGAGGCCGAGCCCATGAAGTAGATATTTTCGCAGAGGTTCTGCCGGCCTTGGCGGCAGGCGCCGCAATGGCCGCACCAGCGCGACGGGTTGACGGCAACGCGGTCGCCGACCTTCAGATTTGCCGCGGAGCCCGCGATCTCCACGACCTCGCCGGAGATTTCATGGCCGAGCACCAGCGGCGATTTCACGACGAAATCGCCGGTCCGGGCATGGCGGAAATAATGCATGTCCGAGCCGCAGATGCCGCCGGCGCCGAAACGGAGGCGCACCATGCCTTCAGCGAGCTTGTCGAGCGGATGCTCGACCATGCGCAGATCTTCGGGGCCAAACAGGGTTGCGGCGAGAGCAGTTGAGGTCATTTGGAAAGTCCCATGTATTTCGGTAGCCACAGGGTCAATTCGGGGATGTAGGTGATCGCGATCAGCGCAACCATCAGCGGCACCAGCCACGGCAGGATCGCCACCGTCGTGCGCTCGACCGAGAGCTTTGCGACGCGCGCGAGCACGAACAACACCATGCCGAGCGGCGGATGCAGCAGACCGATCATCAGGTTCAGCGTCATGATCAGACCGAAATGGATCGGGTCGATGCCGAGCTTGAGCACGATCGGCAACAGGATCGGCACCAGAATGGTGATCGCCGCCGTGGTGTCGATGAAGCAGCCGACGAACAGGATCAGGACGTTGGCGAGCGCCAGGAACACCCATTTGTTGTGGGTGATGCTGAGCATCCAGTCCGACAGCATCTGGGCTGCCTGCGACACCGTCAGCAGCCAGGCGAAGATCGAGGCTGCCGTGACGATGAACAGCACCGAAGCCGTGGTCTCGATGGTGTCGAAAGTCGCTTTCGCGACCGTTTTCATCGTCATGGTGCGGTAGCGTACCAGGCCGAGGAACAGCGACCAGATCACGGCGGCGACCGCGGCTTCCGTTGGGGTGAACCAGCCGAGCGTCATGCCGCCGATCAGGATCACCGGCGCCATCAGCGCCATCACCGCGGAGAAGTCGAAGTACCAGTCGATCGCGAGCAGCGCGAACAGGCCGAGACCAACTGCCCAATTGGTGGAGAGACCGGCGACCGTCAGAAGCCAGACAGCCATCGGGAAGCTCAATACGACGAGGATCTCGAGCCCCGCCGATCCCAATTGCGGCCAGGAGAACGGCGTATCGCTGCCCCATTTGTTCTTGTGCGCGAAGTAGGTGACGGTGGCCATCATCAGGAGCGTCAGCACGACGCCTGGAATGACGCCCCCCAGAAACAGCGCGCCGATCGAGACGTTAGCCATCATGCCGTAGATCACGAAAGGCAGCGACGGCGGGATGATCGGCCCGAGCGTGGCGGAGGCCGCGGTGACGCCCACGGAGAATTCCGTGGAGTAGCCGTGGTCCTTCATCGCCTTGATCTCGATGGTACCGAGACCGGCGGCATCCGCGATCGCGGTGCCAGACATGCCGGAGAAGATCACCGAGCCAATGATATTGACGTGGCCGAGGCCGCCGCGCATCCAGCCGACCAGCGCGACGGCGAATTTATAGATGCGCCCGGTGACGCCCGCGATGTTCATGAGATTGCCGGCCAGGATGAAGAACGGCACGGCGAGCAACGGAAAGCTCTCGACACCGGCGATCATGCGCTGCGCCAGCGTGACGTCGGGCGTCACGCCGCTGACCAGGATGTAGAGCAGCGACGACGCCGCCATGGCGATGGCCACGGGAACGCCGAGCAGCATGAGGATGAGGAAGCCTCCAAGCAACAGCAACATGGAATTACCCTTCAAAGCCGTCGTAGGCGCCGGGACGTTCGAGGATCGAGTAGCCCTGCCGCAAATGTTGTATGGCCACTTGCACCGAGCGGACGAACATCAGCACGAAGCCCGCCAGCACGGCGTAATAGACGTAGTCCTTGGGAAGATTGATGGTGGTCATGGATTCGTCGCCGATGATCTGGATGTAGACCCAGACCAGCTTGATGGCGTAACCGAAGAAGACGATCCGAATCAGATCGATCACTGTCGACAATGCGCGCGCCACAAGGTGCGGAAGATAGCGATAGAGCAGGTCGACTTGGATGTGCCGCGACAGCCGCACGCACATCGAGGAGCCGATGAAGACCACGCCGATCAGGCAGTAGGTCGCGATCTCCTCGGTCCAGGCGTAGCTGTCGTTGAGGACGTAACGGGTGAAGAACTGGAGGAAGACGGCGAGCGCCATCACCCAGAAGATCGCCAGCGCGACCCAGTCCTCGAAAGCGTAGATGCCGAGATCGACCTTGGGCGTCGCCTCTTCCTCGAAGGTGTGGGCGATCTCGTCCGCGGTGATCTGCCGGTGCGTTTCGGCGGTGGACATGGGTGTGCTCCTCAAACTGATCACGTCGTTCCGGGATGGTGCGTCAGCACCAGACCCGGAACCTCGAGATTTTCAGGTGCGCAATTGCACACCGTAGTTCGGTCCTGCGGACCGCCCCGGGATGGCGACTACGTCGTTACTTCACCGCCTGAATGCGTTCCCAGTCGGCCTTGCGGTAGCCGAAAGTCTCGAACGCGACGTTCTTCAGCACGGTGTCGCGGAACTCGCTCTTGTCGACCTCGGTGACGGTCAGGCCCTTCTCCTTGAAGAAGGCGACCAGCTTGGCCTCGTTCTGCTTGATCTCCGCGGTCGCCTTGGCGGCGGCCTCCTGCGCGACGTCGGTGAAGATCTTCTTGTCCTCGTCGCTGAGCTTCTTCCAGAGCGCACCGGCCACCACCGTGTTGAGATGGTCGACGATGTGGCCGGTCAGCACGATGTGCTTCTGCACCTCGTAGAACTTCTTGGCCTCGATCGTGGTGAGCGGATTCTCCTGGGCTTCGACGGTACCGTTCTGGAGCGCCAGATAGACCTCGGCGAACGCGATCGGCGCGGTGTTGGCGCCGCAGGCGCGCGGCATAGCGAGATAGGCGGGCACATCGGGCACGCGCATCTTCAGGCCCTTGAGGTCGGCACAGGTCTTGATCGGCTTGTTCGACGAGGTCTGGCGCACGCCGTAATAGGTCACCGCGACGATGTGGTGGCCGCTCTTGTCCTCATAACCCTTGGTGAGCTCCTTGAAGATGTCGCTCTTGGTGTAGGCCAGCAGATGATCGGCATCGCGGAAGGTGTAGGGATAATAGGTCACGCCGATCGGCGGAAAGCTCTTGGCGGCAAAGCTCGAGCCGGAGATGATGATGTCGACCGAGCCGAGCGAGAGGCCCTGGTTGATGTCGGACTCCTTGCCGAGCTGCGACGCCGGATAGACGTCGATCGCATAGCGCCCGTTGGTGCGTTTGCCGATCTCCTGCGCGGCCCAGACTGAAGCAGTGTGGAACGGCTCCGAGGTCTCGTAGACATGGGCCCATTTGAGCTTGGCCTGCGCCATGCCGGCGCCAGTCGTAGCAATCATCGCCGCGGCCGAGACCGCCAGCACCATTGTCATCTTTTTCAACACTGACTTTTCCTCCATTTTTCAAGTCTGCTTCTTTTAAATCTGCTTCATGTCCGCCCGCCCCCAACGCGGGTGCGGGCCGCACGATCTCATCTCGGTCGCGCGCTGCTGCTCGCAGCTCGCTTCTTCTTCGGCGCACGTTCCGGTTTTGTCGGTTTTGCCGTCGATCGCGCCGCGCGCCCGGAGGACAGTCCTGCCGCGCTCTCGGCGCCGAAGTTCTGCGCAAAGCGCTCCTGGGATCTCGCGAGATGATCGCGCATGGCTTCGCGCGCGGCCCCGGGATCATGCGCCGCGATCGCGTCGCGCACCGCGCGATGCTCGTCGAGTGCAGTGCGCCACGTGCCCGGGCTCTCGAAATAATGCGCAAGCTGCGCGAAATAGGGATTGAGGCGCTGGTCGAACAACTCGCCGACCACGCGCACCAGAACGGCATTGCCGAGGCTTCCGGCGATCGCGATGTGGAAGGCGCGGTCGTGGACCATCGAGGCTTCGCCGGGGTGTTCTACATTCTCCATCGCGACAAGGGATGCATCGATGCGGGCAACGTCGTCCTTCGTCGCCACGCGCGCGGCTTCCTCGGCGATGGCGCTTTCCAGGAACTCGCGGGCGCGCAGCAGCTCGAACGGGCCCTCGATGACGGAAGCAGGCGCGGTCGCCGCAACCGCCGCCGGCTCGATCACATAGATGCCGGAACCGACGCGGATGCGGAGGCGGCCCTCGACTTCGAGCGCGATCAGGGCTTCGCGCACTGTCGGCCTGGATATCTTGAGCTGCTCGGCGAGTTCGCGCTCGGTCGGCAAGCGGCTGCCGACCGCGTACTCACCGCTGTCGATCAGGCTTCGCAATTGATCGGCGACTTGGCGATAAAGCCGTCTCGCCTCCACAGCTTCCAGCGGCACGCTGGTCCTCCCGAAAGGGTCATGCCGGCAGCTCTCGCTGCCCGCGGCCCGCCAATTTTGGAAAATTGGTCTTACCAATTGACCGCAGCATTGACCGAGGACGGGCGCCATGTCAAGCAGCGGCCAAACAAGGGGAAAGACCACATGCGCCTTGGCCGCGCCAATCTCGACCGGCTGCCACCCGGCATCCGCCGCCCGGCCTACGACCGTTCGCGGGTCACGCCCGGCATCGTGCATCTCGGCCTTGGCGCGTTTCATCGTGCCCACCAGGCCGTCGTCATCGACGATTGTCTTGGCGCCGGCGCCACGTCATGGGGCATCGTCGGCGCGAGCTTGCGCAGCCCTGATACACGCGACGCCCTCGCCCCGCAGGATCATCTCTATACGGTTGCCGTCCGTGCAGCCAAAGGCACTGAACACCGCATCATCGGTGCGCTGCTCGACAGCATGGTCGCGCGCGAAAGCCCGGCACGATTGGTCGAGCGAATGGCCGATCCCGCCATTCGCATCGTCTCCCTCACCGTCACCGAGAAAGGCTATTGCCACACGCCCCAGACCGGCGATCTCGACGAACGGCATCCTGATGTCGTGCACGACCTCAACAATTTCGACGCGCCGCGCTCGGCTCCCGGCTTCATCGTCGCCGCGCTGGCGCGCCGGCGGGCGCTGGGCGCCCCACCCTTCACCGTGCTGAGTTGCGACAACCTCGCCGCCAACGGCCACACCGTGCAGCGGATCGTGACGCAATTCGCCGCGCTGCGCTCGAAAGATCTCGGCAAGTGGATCGCGGATGCGGCGGCCTTCCCCTCGACCATGGTCGACCGGATCGTGCCGGAGACGACGGACGGTGACCGCGATGCGGTTTCATCAGCGCTCGGTTTGCGCGATGCATGGCCTGTCATGACCGAGCCCTTCACGCAATGGGTGGTCGAGGATCGCTTTACGGCCGGCCGGCCCGATCTTGCCGCCGCGGGCGTCGAACTGGTGAACGACGTCAAGCCGTTCGAGCTGATGAAGCTGCGGCTGCTCAACGCCAGCCATTCGGCGCTGGCCTATCTCGGCTATCTCGCAGGCTACGAGACCATCGCCGACACCATGCTGGATTCGCATTTCGCGCGCCTCGCCGCACAGGTGATGGAAGAGGCCGCGGTGACATTGACGATGCCATCAGGCGCAGATCTGGCCGCCTATCGCGCCTCGCTGCTCAGGCGCTTCGCCAATCCGGCGCTGCATCACCGCACCTGGCAGATCGCGATGGACGGCTCGCAAAAGCTGCCGCAGCGCCTGCTCGGCGCGATGCAGGATCGTCTCGCCAGGAACCTGCCGATCGCGACGCATGCGCTCGCGGTGGCCGGCTGGATGCGCTACGTCAGCGGCCTTGACGAGAAGGGCCGCACCATCGACGTGCGCGATCCGCTCGCAGCCGAGTTCGCCGGCTTGGCGCGCGAGGCAGGTCCCGTCGCCGAACGATTGGCACCCGCGCTGCTCGGCGTCGGAAAAGTGTTCGGGCCCTTGGGCGCCGAGCCGCGCCTGCGCGAAGCCGTGACCGCTGCGCTCGGCCGGCTCTACAAGGATGGCGCGCGGCGTGCGGTGGAGATTCTGGTCTCGGCGTGACCACAAAACGGGCAGCGATGCTGCATTGCGGTCCAGATCGACGGAAAGTCGACGGAAGTCTTGCTTGATTTTTGCCTGTCATTGCCCCACCCGAGAGGCATGGCAAAGGACAGCAAGGTGATCGCCGCGAACGCAGCGTTCTACGCCGCCTTTTCGACCGGCGATTTCGACGAAATGGAGCGGATGTGGGCGGACGATGACGCCATTTCCTGCATTCATCCCGGCTGGCCGGCCATCATCGGCCGGGCCACGGTGATCGGAAGCTGGCGCGACATCCTGCAGAGTCCGGAGCGGCCGCAGATCCTTTGCGCGGAACCGCAGGCCATCGTCGATGGCGACAGCGCGCGCGTGCTCTGCATCGAGATCGTCGACGGCACGGCATTGGCTGCGGCCAACCATTTTCGGCGCGTCGGCGACGACTGGCGCCTGGTGCACCACCAGTCCAGCCCGATCGCGCAGATTGTCGAGCAAGCTGAGGACGATAGAGCGAGCCACCGCGTCCATTGAGGGCGCCCGGCCCGCAGGCACATTCTACTGTGCATGGGGTTGTTTTTTCAGTTTTTTTGTTTTGCCGCCTCACCCGAGCCCCGACAGATCATCCAGCACGACCCGCGCCTGGCTAAAATCGTCGTCCCGGAAGAACATGCTTCTGGTGATGAGCACGGGAATGTTCGCCCGCGAAGCTGCGGTCAGGCCGTTAGCGGAATCCTCGATCGCGACGCAGTCGGACGCGTTGAGCTTCAGCCGCGCCAGGGTCTCGACATAGACATCCGGCGCAGGCTTTTTATGCCGCACGTCATCTCCGGCGACAATCGCATCAAAATCCGCGGCCCAGCACTTTCCCAGGGCGCGCGACAGCAGCGCGTCGATGTTGGCGTGCGACGTGGTCGTCGCGATCGCGAGCCGCTGGCGGCGCGCCTTGGCAGCGACGAGGAGATCCGTCACCCCGGGCCGTAAGGGGCAGCAGCCGGTTTGGACCAGTTCGGCATAATGCGCGGTCTTGATGCGGTGGAGTTCCGCGATGTCCACATCCGATAATGGCGCGGCGATCCTCAGCCTTTCATGGTGGGCGCGAATGCGTTCCTTGCCGCCCGTGACCCGCAGCAGGTCCTTGTAGACGGCCCGATCCCATTGCCAATCGAGACCGTGGCGGGCGAAGGCATGGTTGAAGGCCTGCCGATGCAGCTCTTCGGTCTCAGCCAAGGTGCCGTCGACGTCGAAGATCAGCGCGGCGGCGCGGCGGACTAGCTCAGCCGCGTCAGATAGCATGATGGCTGGCGCTTCTGCCTGCATGATCGATGCGTCCCTCCGGTGAGCGACCATCGCCTGCACAGGCGGGCGAGACAAATTGCAATATCTTTTGCCGGACCCAAAAATCTCTTATGAGCGGAGGCGCGCTGCGGCGCGAACGGGAACTCCGACCTGCAAGGAAGATGTATGCTGCTCTTTATCCTTGGCCTCGGCTACAGTGCGCGGCACTTCGTCCGCCTGTTCGGTGGCCGCTTCTCGCATATCGCCGGCACGGTGCGCGATCCCGCGCAGCGGGGCGCTCTCGCCGGCGTCGAGGTGCATGCTTTCTCCGGCAGCAGTCCGGCACGCGAGACGATCGAACGCATGAGGGACGCGGATGTCCTTCTCGTTTCGATCCCGCCCGGCAGTGCCGGCGATCCCGCAATCGCGGCCTTCTCCGGCCTGCTGGCGGCGGGCGGCGACCGCAAGATCGTCTATTTGTCCACGATCGGCGTATATGGTGATCACGCCGGCGGCTGGGTCGACGAGAGCACGCCGCCGAAGGCGGACCTCGACCGGACGCGCATGCGGGTCGCGGCGGAACAGGCATGGACCGACACGACCGGTGGCGACGCCGCGATCCTGCGGCTTGCGGGTATCTATGGCCCCGGCCGTAACGCGCTGGTGACGCTGCGCGCTCGAACGGCGCGGCGCATCATCAAGCCGGGACAGGTGTTCAACCGCATCCACGTCGACGACATCGCGAGCGCGATCATGGCTGCGATTCATCACCCGAGCGGCGGCACGTGGAACGTCTGCGACGACGAGCCGGCGCCGCCGCAGGAGGTGATCGCTTACGCGGCGAAGCTGATGAATGTTGCACCGCCGCCGGAAGAGCCGTTCGAGACCGCCGAGATGTCGGCGATGGCCCGCAGCTTCTATGCGAGCAGCGCCCGCGTCTCCAACGCGAAAATGAAGTGCGAGCTCGGCGTCACGCTTGCTTATCCGACCTACCGCCACGCCCTGGATGCGTTGTGGCAAGCGGGGGAAGGAGGATCATGATCAAGCGTCAGCTCAACACGCCATACTTCTTGAACCAGGCCTGGGCCTGCTTCCAGGCATCTTCTGCTGCGTCCTTGCGATAGCTGCCGCGGTAGTCGGCATGGAAGCCATGCGGCGCTTCCGGATAGATCTTGAACTCGGCCGTCTTCTTGTTCTGCTCCAAGGCTGTCTTGAGCTGCTCGACCTGGGCGACGGGAATGCAGGTATCGGCGCCGCCATAGAGGCCGAGCACCGGTGCCTTCATCTCGGGCGCGAGCTGCATCGGGCTCTTCGGCCACGGCCGATTGGCTGGATCGACCGGCGGACCGTAGAAGGCGACGCCGGCCTTGAGGCTGCCCCTGTGAGCGGCATATTCCCAGACGGTGCGTCCGCCGCGGCAGAAGCCGATGATGCCGAGCTTACCGGTGTCGCCGCCTTGCGATCCCGCCCACGCCACTGTCTCGGAATACTGGATCGCCCCGTCAAGCCGGGCGATGACAGGGAGTGTGTAGCCGTAGACACGCCTTCGCGTCCTCGCGGCGTTTCGCCCGAGCTTTGCCTGGTCATTCCACCCTCTTGTCCAAGAGGGCGCAGGGAAGGCCGGGTGCCGGCTGGCACCCGCGGTCCGCTGCGCGAAAATGTAGCG
>NZ_JBVVPP010000084.1:0-18942 GCF_055811315.1 Bradyrhizobium sp. MI1.4
TCTCGACAACCCGTTCGGCACGAGGCTGTCACCCATGTCTTAGGTACGTTCCGTTACCCATGTCTTCGGGCCGGACAACGGGGCTGATGGCGGAGAGAGTGGGATTCGAACCCACGGTACGGTTTCCCGCACACACGCTTTCCAAGCGTGCGCCTTAAGCCACTCGGCCATCTCTCCGGAGCGCACTCTCTTGAAGGGGCGCCGGTGATTTTGCAAGGGATCGCGGGGAAATCGGATGATTTTTCCGTAAGATATTGTACTTTATAGACAATATCAGGCGCCACGGCGACGCTTGGAACCGGCCGCCCGCTGAACCGGCGGCGGGTTTGGCGCGACGATTCACTCAAGAGCGTCAACCACGTCCGGGGGCACCATGACCATCCGCAACACCATTGCCGCGCTGAGCCTGATTTGGGCCCTTGCCGCTGCCTTCGCCGGACCGGCCGCCGCCCAGGTCTGCACCCGGCACGGGGTTGATGTCAGCTGTGACGATGGACGGCGCGGGATGCTTTCGGGCGATGCCATCCTCTGGCCGGACGGCACGCGCTCGAGCGCGACGCCGCATCAAAGCATCATCATCGGCCACAAGAGCTCAGTGCATGTCGGGCCCGGCGTGTTCGTCGGCCAGGGCAAGGGCATGGTGCCGCTCGACGATCCGAACGCGCCGAACAAGCGGCAGTGTGCGATTCTGGAGGGCGTGTCGTACTGCTATTGAGGCTGTCGTCTTCGCCCCTGCCCTCGCTGTAAAGAACGGGGGAGAAGAAGACTAGATCAACCGCACGCCTGAGATCGCCGACTTGAGCCAGCGCAGCGCTTGCGGCGGCTGGTTGGCGAGCGGCGCGACTGCAGCCTTCTCCGTCCGGCACTTCTCCAGTTCAGCGACGAAATCCGCCGACCATTGCTGGATGGTGTGGCCGCGCAGCTTCTTCATCATCGCATCCCAGCGCATCTTGCGCTCGGTGAGCGGCATCGCCGCCGCGACGGCGATCGCGCGCGCCATGCCGTCGATGTCATGCGGATTGACCAGCAGCGCGGCGTCGAGCTCGTTGGCCGCGCCGGCGAATTTCGACAGCACCAGCACGCCGGGATCAGCCGGATTTTGCGCAGCGACGTATTCCTTGGCGACAAGGTTCATGCCGTCGTGCAGCGGGGTCACCACGCCGATCTGCGCGGTGCGATAGAGGCCCGCGAGCACGGCCTGGCTAAACCCTTTGTTGAGATAGCGGATCGGTGTCCAGTCGGCCTCGCCGTGGCGGCCGTTGACGTCGGACACGAGCCGCGCGACCTCGTTCTGCAAATTGCCATAGGCTTCGATGGCACCGCGCGAGGGATTTGCGATCTGCAACAGCGAGATGCTGCGCGCAAAGTGCGGATGCTCGGTCCAGAGCCGATCGAACGCGCTGATGCGGTTGACGAGGCCCTTGGAATAGTCGAGCCGGTCGACGCCGATCGCGAGCCGTTCACCGTTGAGACTGCGGCGCAGCCGCGACACGTCCGGATGCGACGCCGATTTCGCCGCGTATTGCGCGAACTTCTCGGCGTCGATGCCGATCGGAAACACCTCGCAGCGCGTTCGGCCATGCTGCGAGATCGCAACGCCGTCTTCGACGGCGAGGCCGAGTTCGCCCGCGACATAGCCGAGAAAATTCTGGCAATCGTCATTGGTCTGGAAGCCGATCAGATCGTAGGCCAGCATCGCCGTGATCAGCTCACGATGATTGGGCACGCCCTGCATGACCGCGGCGACAGGCCATGGCGTATGGAGGAAGAAGCCGATCGGATCGTCGACGCCGAGATCCCGCAGCTCCGCGCCGAGCGCGAGGAAATGGTAATCCTGCACCCAGAACGCGGTTTGCGCTTTCCGGAAGCGCATCAAGGCGCGCGCCATGAAGGCGTTGACCTCGCGATAGCTGACATAGTCGTCGCGCGAGACGCGGATCAGATCGCTGCGCGAGTGCAGCGCCGGCCACAGCGCCGAATTGGCAAAGCCCTCGTAATAGCCGCCATAGTGCGCCGCCGGCAGATCCAGCGTCGCAATCGCGCCCGAACCCAGTGCTTCGATCTCGGCGAACGGCTCCTTCTGATGACCGTCACGCACACGGCCCGAGGATCCCACCCAGATCGCGCCCGAATGTTCCACAACGGGTAGCAAGGCCGCCGCGAGACCACCCGTCATGGGCTCATTGGGCTTGCCGCGCGCGACGCGATTCGAAACGACGATTAAGTTCACAGGTCGTCCCCTCCTGTTTCATTCCACCCCATTTAACTGCCGTTCATCAATATGGTTCCTGATCATCCTTTGCACCAATTGAAACCAAAATCGGGCGCGCGCGTTGGAACCGGTTTACCTCCGGGCAACCCGACGATTTCGCTACACAAAGTCGGCTTTGGAACCGTGGCACGCGCAGCATGAAGCCGGCGCGCTGGGGAATTACGCGCGCGATATGTGGCTCCGAGATGTCGGTGCCTTATTCCAACCTTGAGTCGTCGAGCAGCCGCGCAAGGAACGTGCGCACATCGTTCGGGGCGTCGAAGTGCCCGTTGACCCCCATGGCGCGGCGACCAACCGAAAAGGCGAGCCCATTCATGTCGGGCATGATCGCGAACACGGTTTCGTCGGTGACGTCATCACCGATGAAGATCGGACGGCGCCGCTTGAAAGGCTCGTGCTTCATCAACTCGCGCACGCCGGTCGCCTTGGTAAAACCGGAATGCTTGATCTCGCAAACGAACTTTCCGGGCAGCACCTCGATCGGCGCATTGGGCAGGTCGGCGCGGATCAGCGAAACGGCTTCGTAGATCGCTTTCTCCGCATGCGGCGCAAGGCGGTAGTGCAGCGCCAGCGAATAGCCCTTGTCTTCGAGCAGAATGCCGGGACTGAGCTTGGCCACCGCCGCGAGCCGCCGCTTCAGCTCCTTATCCAGCGGCGGCGCGCTGACGGCATCGGCTTCGTTGTCAATGGAAAGCCGCATCTCGGCGCCGTGGCCGGCGACGGCGCGAAAGACATCGGGCGCGAAGATCAGGTCGATGTCGTTGAGCGAACGCCCGCTGACCATCGCCAGCGCGCCCGACGTGCGCTCCGTCAGCCGGTTCAGCGTTTCCGACAGGCCTGGCGGCACCCACACCTCACGCGGCGTCGGCATCAGGTCGAGCAGTGTCCCGTCGATGTCGAGCAGGATCGCTGTTTCATTGAGATGCGGCACGAGTGCGTGGGGCACCGGCACCGCATCGGGCGCTTCATCGTCGACCATGGTGCGCTTTAGATCCAATTCAGCCAGTTCCGATTTCATAGTCTACTCCATGGACGCAAGCGGCCGCGCGATTTCTTCGAGCGATCTGCGTTCCGCCGAGATGGCATAGCGCCACGCCACGATCGCGGCCGCGATCATCAGGAACGCCCCCAGCAAATAGCCTGCGAACACGCTCGTGCGTGATCCCGTGTCGATCAGCGCCCCGAACAATGCGGGGCCGATCACGCCGCCGATGCCGGTGCCCACCGCATAGAACACCGCGATCGCGAGCGCGCGGACTTCCAAGGGAAAAGTCTCGCTGACGGTGAGATAGGCGGCGCTCGCGGCGGGCGAGGCAAAGAAGAAGATCACCATCCAGGCGATGGTCTGCCCTTGCGCGCTCAAGGCGCCGATCGAGAACAGATAACCCGACAGCGCCAGCAACACGCCCGACGCGCCGTAGGTGAACATGATCATGGTCCGGCGGCCGAGCGTATCGAACAGGCGGCCGAGCAGCAGCGGACCAAGGAAATTGCCGGCGGCGAAGGGAAGCAGATACCAGCCGACATGATCGGCGCTGATCCCGTAAAAATCGGTCAACACCAGCGCAAAGGTGAAGAAGATGGCGTTGTAGAAGAAGGCCTGCGCGATCATCAGCACGAGGCCGACCATCGCGCGCTGGCGATAGACCGAGAACAGCGTGTGCACCACCTCGCGGATCGGCGTGTGAGTCCGCATTTTCAGGCGGATCTTGGCGAAACGCGCGTGGCTCGTCTCCTGGCCGTGTCCGAGCACCGAGCGCTCGACCTCGTCGACGATCGCGTGGGCCTGGTCGGGACGGCCGTGGATCATCAGCCAGCGCGGACTCTCCGGAATCCACATCCGCATCAAGAGCACGACGAGGCCGATGGCCGCGCCGATGAGATAAGCGAGGCGCCAGCCGAGATCGGGGCCGATCACCGCGGGATCGAGCAGCACGATGGCCGCCACGGCGCCCATGGCGGCACCGATCCAGAAGCTGCCGTTGATGACGAGATCGGTCCAGCCGCGATAGCGCGCCGGCACCAGTTCCTGGATGGTCGAATTGATCGCAGTATATTCGCCGCCGATGCCGGCGCCGGTGAGGAAGCGAAACAGCGCGTAGCTCGCGACATTCCATGACAGAGCGGTCGCGGCCGTCGCCGAGAGATAGAGCGCGAGCGTGATGAAGAACAGCTTCTTGCGACCGATGCGATCGGTCAGCCAGCCGAAGCCGAGCGCGCCGAGCACCGCGCCCGCGAGATAGGCGGAATTGGCAATGCCGAGATCGAGATTGGAGAAATGCAGGGAGGGGCTTTGCTTCAGCGCGCCGGAGAGCGCGCCGGCCAAGGTCACCTCGAGGCCATCCAGAATCCAGGTGATGCCGAGCGCAAGCACGACGCGGGTGTGAAATCCGCTCCACGGCAGCGCGTCAAGCCGTGCGGGAATGCTGGTTTCGATGATGCGATCGGCCGCAACCGCCGTGGAGACCACAGGTCCATCGTTCGGCGCTGGGCTTCGCTGCAATTCCATCGCGTTGTTGCATCTGACCAATGGACATGGCCCCGGTTCACATGGCGTGGACGGGGGCGGTCCGATCAAGGGGTGCGGCATTCCGCCTGCCACCTGCGACAACGTCTGCGGCGAGGGCAGGTTCCCGTGGAACGACCGTTCGCGCTCCTGCTTTTCGCTGGAGCCGCAAGGAGTTGACGCATGGCTCATGCCAGAAAGACGACACATTCTCGCAAAACAGCGGCGCGCAAGAGCACCAGACGCGCCGCACCGAAGCGCTGGTCACAGCGCGTGACGAAAGAGAGCGACGCGCTCGACCTCAAACAAGGCGTGTTCAAGCTGACCAGTGCTAAGAAGATCGCGGCTTCGTTGAAGCGCTCGGCCGAGCACAGCGCGCGTCGCAAGACCGGCGCCTACCGCTCGGCGCTTTCGATGCTGACGTTCTACATCAACCGCGCCGGCAAGACGCTGCCGCAGACGCAGCGCACGCGGCTGGAGCGGGCAAAGGTGGAGCTGAAGCGGGCGTTCGGGAGGGAGTGAGCGCCAGGTCGTCCTGGACAAGCGCAGCGCCGATCCAGGACCTATTACCCCAGGGAGCGGTTTGGCGATGACTCGGAGTTGGCAGTTCGCCCGGCAACTCCGCCTTGGGGTAATGGGTCCTGGCTTTCGCCAGGACGACGGCGGAGGCGTGGCGCGAAGGTCGAGCGCTACGCCGCCCGGATATTCCCCATGAAGCGGTCGAGCTCGGCGCGCAGGCGGGTGCTTTCGGACGACAGCGTCTTGGCCGAATGCAGCACCTCTTCCGAGGCCGAGCCGGTTTCGGCGGCGCCGCGGTTGACCTGGCCGATGTCGGTGGCGGCGGTCTGGGTGCCCTGCGCGACGGTCTAGACGCTGCGCGCGATTTCCTGCGTCGCGGCGCCCTGCTGCTCCACCGCGCTCGCAATCGAGGTCGAGATCGACGAGATCTGGCCGATGGTGGCGCCGATCTCCTTGATCGCCGCAACCGACTCGGCCGTGGCGCCTTGCATGCCCGTGATGTGCGAGGAGATCTCGTCGGTGGCCTTCGCGGTCTGGCTCGCCAGCGACTTCACTTCGCTGGCGACCACTGCAAAGCCGCGGCCGGCTTCGCCGGCGCGTGCCGCCTCGATGGTCGCGTTCAGCGCCAGAAGATTGGTCTGCTCGGCGATCGCCGTGATGAGCTTGACGACTTCGCCGATCTGCTGGGCGGCATGCGAGAGCTTGCCAATGCGATTATCGGTCTCCTTTGCCTGCACCACGGCAGCTTCGGCAATGCGGCTGGAATCGCGGACCTGACGGCCGATCTCCTCGACCGAGGCCGAGAGCTCTTCCGTCGCGGTTGCGACCGACTGCATGTTGCTGGAGGCCTGCTCGGAGACGTCGGCGACCTGGCTCGACAGGCTCTGCGTGGTCTCGGCGGTGCGGGTCAGCGTCGAGGCCGCCGATTCCAGCTGCACGGCGGAAGCCGAGACGTTGGAGACGATGGCACCAACCGCGCTCTCGAAATCATCGGCGAAACGAATCAGCTCGGAACGACGGCTTGCGGCCTGCTCCCTGTTCTGAAGTTCGTTGGCGGCGGCGTCGCGCTCGGCCTTGGCCACGGCCTGCACCTTGAATTCTTCGACCGCGCCGGCCATCTCGCCGATCTCGTCCCTGCGGCCGAGGCCCGGCAGCACGACGTCGAAATTGCCCGCGGCAAGCTCGCGCATCGCCTTGCACATCGCGATCATCGGACGCGAAATGCCATTGCCCAGCATCAGGGCGAGCGCAGCGCCGACGGCAAGGCCGCCCAGCGCCATCATCAGCATCAGCCGCTCGGTCTCGCCGATGGTGGCATTGGCGTTGACCTCGATGCGCTGCTGATCCGCCGTCAGCTCCGATCGCAGCTCACCCGAGAGCTTGAGAATGGACGCGGCTGTCTTGGTCATCTCGCCGTTCAGCTTGACGATGACCTTCACGTTCTCGGTGAGCTTTGAAAAAGAGGCGCGGTACTGTTTGAGGAGATTGCTGATCTCGGTGACGCGGTCGGTGATCTTCTGGTCGTTGGCATAGATCGAGACCAGCAGGGTCTCCAGGAATTTGATGCGGGCGGTCACGCCGTCGGCGGTCTTCGGCTCCGGCTTGGCGACGAAGGCGCTGACCGAGGTGGAGACCGCCAGATATTGCGATGTGATATCCTTGGCCGTACCCTGAACCGAGTTCAGGCCCGCCAATGCCGCGGTATCGGCAAGATCGTCGAACTTGAACCGGATCTTGTTGCCGACGCTGTTGAGCTCCTCGGTCGCGATCTTGCCGTTCTCGCGCGTCAACGTGATGATCTCGCCGAACACCTTGGTGAAGCTCTTGAAGTCGGCCTCGAGCCTGCCGACCTGCTCGCGGCGCGCTGCGCCCGTGGTGGCCGCCGCCGACTTGGCGATCGCCGCCCTCAGATTCTCTTCGGCTGCTTTGGCCGCGGTCTCATCATCCGCCGCGCCAGTCAGCGTGTAGGCCCGCGCCAAGCCCTGGTAAGCGATCAGCTCGCGATCGACCGTCCGCGCAAGGTCCGCTTCGGCGACGCTGGAGCGGTAGGAGGCCACGGCGGCCTGAATCCGCTCGAAGCCGAAATACGCGAAAGCCATGCTGACGGCGAGGATGGCGAGCACCGCCACGAAGCCGAGGATGATTTTTGCGCGAAAACGCAAGGTGAGCAGCTTCGATGTGGTCGGCTTCGACTTGACGGGCATTCCCCACCCCATTCCATTCGCGGAAAACCAGGCGCAGCCCGGAAGCAGCCCGCTTCCTGACGCGTGAGCACGGTAAAGAACAAAGGATAAGCGGCAGTAGATTTGTGGCGCCGCAACCGGCGGTTAGGTGACGCAGGGTTGTCCGTCGTCCTGGCTTGGTGCGCAATCGCGCACCGGGGCCGGGACGGCCAAGCGCTTTACGCCGCCCGGATATTCCCCATGAAGCGGTCGAGCTCGGCGCGCAGGCGGGTGCTTTCGGACGACAGCGTCTTGGCCGAGTGCAGCACCTCTTCCGAAGCCGAGCCGGTTTCGGCGGCGCCGCGGTTGACCTGACCGATGTCGGTGGCGGCGGTCTGAGTGCCCTGCGCGACGGTCTGGACGCTGCGCGCGATTTCCTGCGTCGCCGCGCCTTGCTGCTCCACCGCGCTTGCAATCGACGTCGAGATCGACGAGATCTGGCCGATGGTCGCCCCGATCTCCTTGATCGCCGCAACCGATTCGGCCGTGGCGCCTTGCATGCCCGTGATGTGCGAGGAGATCTCGTCGGTGGCCTTCGCGGTCTGGCTCGCCAGCGACTTCACTTCGCTGGCGACAACTGCAAAGCCGCGGCCGGCCTCGCCGGCGCGTGCCGCCTCGATGGTCGCATTGAGCGCCAGAAGATTGGTCTGCTCGGCGATTGCCGTGATGAGCTTGACGACTTCCCCGATCTGCTGGGCGGCATGCGAGAGCTTGCCGATGCGGTTGTCGGTCTCCTTTGCCTGCACCACGGCAGCTTCGGCAATACGGCTGGAATCGCGCACCTGGCGGCCGATCTCCTCGACCGAGGCCGAGAGCTCTTCGGTCGCGGTCGCGACCGACTGCATGTTGCTGGAGGCCTGCTCGGAGACGTCGGCGACCTGGCTCGACAGGCTCTGCGTGGTCTCGGCGGTGCGGGTCAGCGTCGAGGCCGCCGATTCCAGTTGCACGGCGGAAGCCGAGACGTTGGAGACGATGGCACCGACCGCGCTCTCGAAATCGTCAGCGAAACGAATCAGCTCGGAGCGGCGGCTTGCGGCCTGCTCCCTGTTCTGGAGTTCGTTGGCGGCGGCGTCGCGCTCGGCCTTGGCCACGGCCTGCACCTTGAATTCTTCGACTGCGCCGGCCATCTCGCCGATCTCGTCCCTGCGGCCCAGGCCCGGCAGCACGACGTCGAAATTGCCCGAGGCCAGCTCGCGCATCGCCTTGCACATCGCGATCATCGGACGCGAAATGCCGGTGCCGAGCAGGAAGGCGAGCACCGCGCCGAGCAGCGTGCCGCCGACGGCCAGCATCAGCACCAGTTGCTCGGTCTTCCCGATGGTCGCTTCCGACTCGGACTCCAGCCGCTGCTGTTCGGCAACGAGGTCCGCCTTCATGGCGGTGGCGCCCTGAAGGATCGCGCCGGCCGAACCGCTCATCTCGGTGACGAGATCGTCGATCATCTTGGCGTTGGCGATCAGCTTCTCCAGCGATTCCCGATAGGCGCCGAGCAATCCCCTGGCATCCTTCAGGCCGGCGACGATCTTGTCGTCCATGGAATAGACCGCGTTGAGCGAGTTCTCGACGAATTTCAACCGCGCCAGCGCGCTGGTCGCGATCGCCTGGTCGGACGTCAGCACGAAATTGGTCGCCGCCCCGCTCGCGGTCTGGAATTGGGCATTGACCTGCTTGGTCCCGAACTCGATCGCCTGCGCCTCGGAATCGGAGGCATTGTTGCCGATGTCGTCGAGCTTGTATTTCAGGAGGTTGGCGTTGCGCATGAGCTGGTTCTGCACCAGCAGCGCGCTGTCACGCTTGGCCTGGAGGACTTTCGCGAAGGTCGCGGAGAAGTTGGAAAACTCCTTGGCGAGCTTGTCCAGACTTTCCTGCCGCGCCGGCTTCTTGGCGCTCTTGACCGCCTGGTCGATGGCGCTCTTCAGGCCGGTCTCCGCGTCCAGCGCCGTCTTGGCGTCGTCCTCCTTGCCGGTGACGACGAAATATCTGACGGCCGAGCGATAGGCGAGCAGCTCCCGGTCGATGTTACGGGCGAGATCGGCCTCGGTGACACTGGTGCGGTAGGACCCGACGCCGGACGAGACCCGCTCGAAGCCAAAATAGGAGAAGGCCATGCTGCCGGCGGAGATCACCAGCACCGCGGCAAAGCCCAGAATGATCTTGGCGCGGAACCTGAGAGTCGGCATTATTGTGCGCTTCGACGACGACGCGATACGCCCGGACATTCCCACCCCCATTTTCATTCAGCCGAGATCCGGTGGCGCCCCGCCCCCTGACCTGGCTGCGCAAAACTAAGGCAGAATCGATAAGGGGCGGTAAATTCGGTGCGCCCGCAGAGCTTCCGGCTCTATCTGCCAAGGCGAGCCGGATAGGGATATAGAGGCTGGCATCCCAGCTGGCGCCCCGGCGCCGCAACCCGATCCGGCCGACTCGCCCCCCAAACCAATGTTGGGCATTCTGGATCAATGACTTTTCCATGACGCGGGCGGCCAAAATCGTAGTTGCAAAGTTCCGGGTCGCTGTCTCTAATTAGAAACAATCAAAATCGATCCCGGGAGGACTTCAACCGTGTCTACAGTCAAACTGACGGTGAACGGCAAGGCCGTTGCTGTCGACGTCGAGGACCGCACGCTGCTGGTTCAGCTGCTGCGCGACCACCTCAACCTCACCGGAACCCATGTCGGCTGCGACACCAGCCAGTGCGGCGCCTGCGTCGTCCATATGGACGGCAAGGCGATCAAATCCTGCACCATGCTGGCAGGACAGGCCGACGGCGCCAGCATCACCACGATCGAAGGCATCGCCAAGGGCGACGAGCTGCACCCGATGCAGGCCGCCTTCCGCGACAATCACGGCCTGCAGTGCGGCTATTGCACGCCGGGCATGATCATGTCGGCGATCGACATCGTGCACCGCTATGGTGGCCAGCTCGATGAGGCCACCGTCCGCCACGAGCTCGAAGGCAATATCTGCCGCTGCACTGGGTACCACAACATCGTCAAAGCCGTGCTGGATGCGGCAGGCCGCATGAAGGTCTCGCAGGCGGCCGAGTAAGCGGCCCGCCTCGAAATAAGAACGATCGCCGCCGCTTTCGAGGGAAAGCGCGGTCAAGACAAATTCCGGTCGGGAGGACCAGACATGGGCGTTGAAGGCATTGGCGCGAGCGTCGTGCGCAAGGAAGACAAGCGTTTCATTACCGGCAAGGGCCGCTACGTCGACGACATCAAATTGCAGGGCATGACCCATGCCCATTTCATCCGCAGCCCGCACGCGCATGCCAAGGTGAAGGGGGTCGATCCCGCCGAGGCGCTGAAGATGCCGGGCGTGGTCGCTGTGCTGACCGGTCAGCAAATCGTCGACGACAAGGTCGGTAACCTGATCTGCGGCTGGGCCATCACCTCCAAGGACGGCAGCCCGATGAAGATGGGCGCATGGCCGGCAATGGCGCCGGAGACCGTGCGCTTCGTCGGTCAGGCCGTCGCAGTCGTGATCGCCGAGACCAAGAATCTCGCACGCGACGCGGCCGAAGCCGTGGTCGTGAACTATGAAGAGCTGCCCGCGGTCGCCGACGTCCACGCCGCGATCAAGTCCGGCGCGCCGCAGCTGCATCCCGAAGCTCCCGGCAACCAGGTTTATGACTGGGTGATCGGCGACGAGGGCGCCACCGATGCCGCCTTCGCCAAGGCCGCCAACGTGGTGAAGCTCGACGTCACCAACAACCGTCTCGCGCCGAACGCGATGGAGCCGCGCGCGGCAATTGCCGATTACGATTCGGCGGAAGAGCATTTCACGCTTTACACGACGTCGCAGAATCCGCACGTCGCCCGCCTCGTGCTGTCGGCGTTCTACAACATCGCACCCGAGCACAAGCTGCGCGTGATCGCACCCGACGTCGGCGGCGGCTTCGGCTCCAAGATCTTCATCTATCCCGAAGAGATGGTGGCGCTGTGGGCCTCGAAGAAGGTCGGCCGTCCCGTGAAATGGACCGGCGACCGCACCGAAGCCTTCCTCACCGATGCGCATGGCCGCGACCACGTCACCCACGCCGAGATGGCGTTCGACGCCAACAACAAGATCACCGGATTGAAGGTGAAGACCTACGCCAATTTCGGCGCCTACATGTCGCTGTTCTCGTCGTCGGTGCCGACCTATCTCTACGCGACGCTGCTGTCGGGCCAGTACAACATCCCGGCGATCCATGCCGAGGTGGTCGGGGTCTACACCAACACCACGCCGGTCGACGCCTATCGCGGTGCCGGCCGCCCCGAGGCGAGCTATCTGATCGAACGTCTGATGGAGACGGCGGCGCGGCAGTTGAAAGTCGATCCGGCCGCGCTGCGCCGGACCAACTTCATCACCCAGTTCCCGCACCAGACGCCGGTGATCATGGCCTATGACACCGGCGATTTTAACGCCTCGCTCGACGCCGCGATGAAAGCGATCGACTATGCCGGCTTTGCCGGGCGCAAGGCCAAGGCGAAGGCCGACGGCAAGCTGCGCGGCATCGGCGTGTCCTGCTACATCGAGGCCTGCGGCATCGCGCCGTCGAAGGCCGTCGGCAGCCTGGGCGCCGGCGTCGGTCTTTGGGAGTCCGCCGAAGTCCGCGTCAACCCGGTCGGCACCATCGAGGTCCTGACGGGATCACACAGCCACGGCCAGGGTCACGAGACCACGTTCTGCCAGCTCGTAGCCGAACGCCTCGGCGTTCCCATCAGTCAGGTCTCGATCGTCCATGGCGACACCGACAAGGTGCAGTTCGGCATGGGCACCTATGGCTCGCGCTCGGCCGCCGTCGGCCTCACCGCGATCCTGAAGGCCATGGAGAAGATGGAATCCAAGGCCAAGAAGATCGCCGCGCATGCGCTGGAAGCCTCGGAAGGCGACATCGTCATCGACAACGGCGAGTTCAAGGTCGCCGGCACCGACAAGGCGATCGCCTTCCCGATGGTCGCACTCGCGGCCTATACCGCGCACAATCTGCCCGACGGGATGGAGCCGGGCCTGAAGGAGAGCGCCTTCTACGACCCGACCAACTTCACCTTTCCGGCCGGCACATACATCTGCGAGCTCGAGGTCGATCCCGGTACGGGCAAGACCTCCTTCGTCAACTTCGTCGCGGCCGACGATTTCGGCCGTTTGATCAACCCGATGATCGTCGAGGGCCAGGTCCATGGCGGTCTTGTGCAAGGCATCGGACAAGCGTTGCTCGAGCACGCGATCTACGACGCCAACGGGCAGCCCGTCACGGCCTCGTTCATGGACTACGCCATGCCGCGCGCCGACGACGTTCCCTCGTTCAACCTCTCCCACACCACGACGCTGTGCCCGGGCAATCCGCTCGGCATCAAGGGTTGCGGTGAGGCCGGTGCGATCGGGGCGTCAGCGGCCGTGATCAATGCGATCACGGATGCGATCGGCAAGAACAATCTGGAAATGCCCGCAACCCCGGACAGGGTGTGGCGCACGATCCACGCGGCGTAAGGGAGGAACGAAGATGTACCAGACCGTTTATCATCGCGCGTCCTCGGTTGACGAAGCCGTCAGCCTGTTCTCCAAGAGCAGCGAAGCCAAGTTCCTCGCCGGCGGCCAGACGCTGCTGCCGGTGATGAAGCAACGCCTCGCCAGTCCGTCCGACGTCATCGACCTCGGCAAGATCAAGGAGCTGCAGGGCGTCGAGCTCTCGGGCGACGTGCTGACCATCAAGGCCGGCACGACCTATTTCGACATCATGCAGAATGCCGACGTGAAGAAGGCGATTCCCGCAATTGCCTATCTCACTTCGGTGCTCGGCGACCCCGCCGTGCGCTATCGCGGCACGATCGGCGGCTCGATCGCCAACAACGATCCCGCCGCGGATTTTCCCGCCGCGCTGCTCGCGCTCGGCGCCACCGTGAAGACCAACAAGCGGTCGATTACGGCGGATGACTTTTTCCAGGGCATGTTCACGACCGCGCTGGAGGACGGCGAGCTCATCACCGCCGTGTCGTTCCCGGTTCCGGCGAAGGCTGGCTACGAAAAGATGCGCCATCCTGCGTCTCGCTTTGCGCTGACCGGCGTGTTCGTCGCGCAGACGAAGTCGGGCGAGGTTCGGGTGGCCGCCACCGGCGCCTCGCAAAGCGGCGTGATGCGGGTCCCGGCCATCGAAACGGCGCTGAAGGCGAACTGGTCACCGTCGGCGATCGACGGCGTGAGCATTTCGGCGAGCAATCTGCTGGCCGACATCCACGGCACGGCGGAGTACCGCGCCAACCTGATCAAGGTGATGGCGCAGCGCGCGGTGGCTGCCGCTCGCTGACCATCGGGCCTTAGCGCCTCGACGCAATTTTCCACGGCGCGCACTTCGGTGCGCGCCGTTTTATTTTAGCCACGCGACATGAAAACCGCTTGCCTCACTGGCGTGAAGGCGAGAAAAGTTAATCGGCCAATTAACTCGCCCCGCAGAGGAACGCCTTGGCGCTTGCCGACCATCGGCAATATGCGCCTTGGATCCGAGGAAACAAACACGTGCTCGATCAATCAGCCCAAAACTCCTCCGTCCGCACCTCCGGCCCACTGTCGGGCTTCCGCATCGTTGAATTCGCCGGCATTGGACCGGGCCCGTTCGCCTGCATGATGCTGGCCGACATGGGCGCCGAAATCGTCACGCTCGATCGGGTCGGCGCCAGGAAGAACATGAAGTCGGTCGCAGGCCGCGGCCGCAAGGTGGTCGAGCTCGATCTCAAGGACAAGGCGGCGATCGCGGAGGTGCTCGATCTGCTTGCGAATGCCGACGCGCTGGTCGAGGGTTTTCGTCCCGGCGTGATGGAGCGGCTCGGCCTCGGCCCTGACGTGGTGCTCGCGCGCAATCCAAAGCTGGTCTACGGCCGCATGACCGGCTGGGGCCAGCAAGGCCCGCTCGCCAATGCCGCAGGCCACGACATCAACTACATCTCCATCACCGGCGCGCTCGCCGCGATCGGCACGAAGGAAGCGCCGGTGCCGCCGCTCAACCTCGTCGGCGATTTCGGTGGCGGCGCGCTCTATCTCGTGGTCGGCGTGCTTGCGGCGCTGCTGGAGGCCTCGCGATCAGGCAAGGGCCAGGTCGTCGATGCCGCGATGTGCGACGGCGCGGCATCGCTTATGTCGTTCTTCTTCGACATGACCACGCTCGGCCGCTGGACCGAAGGCCGCAACGAGAACTTCCTCGACGGCGGCGCACATTTCTACGGCGTCTACGAATGCGCCTGCGGCCATTTCGTCTCGATCGGCTCGATCGAGCCGCAATTCTACGCGCTGCTGCGCGAGCACGCCGGCCTGACCGACGCCGATTTCGATGCGCAGATGGACCGCAAGGCCTGGCCCGCGCTGAAGGAAAAACTGAAGACGGTGTTCAAGAGCAAGACGCGCGAGGACTGGTGCAAGATCATGGAAGGCACCGACATCTGCTTCGCGCCGGTGCTGACCATGTCGGAAGCGACCGAGCATCCGCACATGGTCGCCCGCAACGTCTTCGTCGAGCGCCACGGCGTGAAGCAGCCGGCGCCGGCGCCGCGCTTTTCGCGGACGCCATCGGCGGTGCGCGAGCCGGAAGTGGCGGAGATCGGCGCGGTGACGAAAGCCTGGAAGGCGGAGCGTTAAGTCCTCCGCTGTCGCATCACACTCCGGGTCGTCCTGGCCTAGTGCGCAATTGCGCACGGGGGCCAAGACCCATAGCCACCAACGCGGTTTGACGAAGACTCGGAGTTACCAGTTCGCCCAATGACCGCTCCCTGGGGTAATTGGTCCTGGCTTTCGCCAGGACGACGGCGGCACTTAATGCCACCGCGTTCCAGACAACGGCCGCCTACGCCGCATCCACCTTCAGCACCCCGCGCCGGATCTGGTCCTCCTCGATCGATTCGAACAGCGCCTTGAAATTGCCTTCGCCGAAGCCATCGTCGCCCTTGCGCTGGATGAACTCGAAGAAGATCGGGCCGATCGCGTTGGCCGAGAAGATCTGCAGCAGCACCTTGGTCTGGCCGCCGTCGACCACGCCTTCGCCGTCGATCAGGATGCCGTTCTTCTGCAGCCGCGCGATGTCCTCGCCATGCTTCGGCAACCGCCCGTCGATCCGCTCGAAATAGGTCGCGGGCGGCGCTGGCATGAAGGGCAGACCGGCCTCGCGCAAGTCCTCGATGGTGCGGTAGATGTCGCGGCAGCCGCAGGCGATGTGCTGGATGCCCTCGCCGCGATAGATATTGAGATATTCCTCGATCTGCCCGGAATCGCCGGCGTCCTCGTTGATCGGAATCCGGATCTTGCCGTCGGGGCTGGTCAGCGCGCGCGAGAACAGGCCCGAGGCGCGGCCCTCGATGTCGAAGAAGCGGATCTGGCGGAAATTGAAGAGCTTCTCGTAGAAGCCCGTCCACACGTCCATGCGGCCGCGGTGGACGTTGTGGGTGAGGTGATCGAGATAGAACAGGCCGGCGCCGGCAGGACGCGGATCGCGCGCACCCAGCCATTCGAACTCGCTGTCATAGGCCGATCCCTTGGCGCCATAGCGATCAGCGAAATAGAGCAGGCTGCCGCCGATGCCCTTGATCGCGGGGACGTCGAGCGTCTTCTGCGCGGAGGACGCATCGGCAGGTTCGGCACCGAGCGAAATCGCGCGGTCATAGGCCTTCTTCGCATCGACGACGCGAAACGCCATCGACGGCGCACAGGGGCCGTGCGCGGCGACGAAATCGTGACCCTGGGTGCCGGGCTCCTCGTTGACGAGGTAATTGATGTCGCCCTGGCGATAAACCATGATCTTCTTCGTTCTGTGCCGCGCGACGGGCACATAGCCCATCAGCTTGAACAAGGCGTGCAGCTCTTGCGGATTGGGATGCGCATATTCGACGAACTCGAACCCGTCGGTGCCCATCGGATTCTCGGCGCTGATCGTGGCCGGCGGTGCATCGTGCGGAAACGGACCCATGGTGTTCTCCCAAATTGCTGCTGAGATGAACTATCCTTCATGGGACGCGCAAGGGGCGTGCAAATGAGACGGCTTTTTGATTAACATATGCACAGTTTGTGCATGAAGTGGGTGAAACGCGCATGACTTTGGTGGATGCCTTCGACCTCAAGATCCTGGGCGCGCTCCAGGACGACGGCCGTCTCACCAACCAGGAGCTCGCCGACCTCGCCGGGCTCTCGGCCTCGCAATGCTCGCGGCGACGGATGCGGCTGGAAGAGGAGAAGGTCATTGCGGGCTATCATGCCGATCTCTCCAGCGAGGCGCTCGGCTTCGGCGTGGTCGCCTTCATCCAGGTGACGCTGGCGACCCACTCGCCGGACAATTCCAAGCGGTTTCGGACTCTGGTCAACCGCATCGACGAGATCCAGGAGGCCTACTCGCTGACAGGCGACGCCGACTACGTGCTCAAGGCCGTCCTGCACGACCTCAAGGGCCTCTCCAACCTCGTCAACGACGTGCTGATGCCGCACCAGAGCGTCGCGCATGTGCGCTCCTCGATCGTGCTCGACAGGCTGAAGGAAAGCACGCGTCTGCCGCTGAAGGAAATCAAGCCCGGCTGAAATCGAGGGAAATCCGGCATTCGCGCTGCGCACGCGATCTGCGATGATCCCGGCCAATCTGCGGAGATTGAGCCATGGCCCTCCAGCTTCGACCGAACTGCGAATATTGCGACCGCGATCTGCCCCCGAACGCAACCGATGCGCGGATCTGCTCCTATGAATGCACGTTCTGTGCGGACTGCGTGGAGACGAAACTATCCAACGTCTGCCCGAACTGCGGCGGCGGTTTTGCGCCGCGCCCGATCAGGCCAACGCAGGAATGGCGACCGGGCGTGTGCACGACCAACCAGGCGCCGTCGGACAAGCGGGTGCATCTGAAGTACAGCCTGGAGGACGTCGCGGCGCATTGCGCGCGGATACGTGAGGTGCCGCCGGAGAAGCGGTAGACTCTCACCACGTCATGCGAGGAGCCCTTGCGACGAAGCAATCCAGACTGCCGCTCCGGAAAGACTCTGGATTTGCTTCGCTACCTCGCAAGACGAAGAATGTGGATAGAGCGTCGCATCGCTTCCCCAGCAATCACTCCGGCGCCAAAATCGTCCCCTCGACCTCACCAAAACCGACACGATAGCCCTCGCCCTGGCACCAGCCGCGCATGACGAGGCTGTCGCCGTCTTCCAGGAACGACCGCTTGGCGCCGCCGGGCAATTCGATCGGCTCGGTGCCGTTCCAGCTGATCTCCAGCAGGCTGCCGCGCTGGTTCTTCTCCGGACCGGAAATGGTGCCGCTGCCGAGGAGATCGCCGACATTCATGGCGCAGCCGGAGGAGGCGTGGTGCATCAGCTGCTGCACCGACGACCAGTACATGTATTTGAAATTGGTGCGGCTGATGCCGGCGGGCGCGTTGGCTCCGGCGGCGCGCAAGGAGACGTCGAGTTCGAGATCGTAGTTCTGCGGCTTGCCCTGCTTGAGGTAGTCGAGCGGCACCGGCTCCTGCTGCGGCCCGTTGAGGCGGAATGGCTCCAGCGCCTCGCGCGTCACCACCCACGGACTGATCGAGGTCGCGAACGCCTTGGCGAGGAACGGCCCGAGCGGCACATATTCCCATTGCTGGATATCGCGCGCGCTCCAGTCGTTGAGCAGCACGAAGCCGAAGATCATCTCCTCGGCTTGCGGCTCCGTGAGCATGCCGCCCATTGGCGACGGCTGGCCGACCACCACGCCCATCTCCAGCTCGAAATCGAGCCGCTTGCACGGTCCGAAGCTCGGCGCCTCCACATTCGGCGGCTTGAGCTGCCCGCGCGGGCGCTTCACCTTCGTGCCGGAGACCACGACAGTCGAGGCACGGCCGTTGTAAGCGATCGGCATATGCAGCCAATTCGGCTGCAGTGCATTGTCCTTGCCACGGAACATGACGCCGACATTGGTGGCGTGTTCTTTCGACGAATAGAAATCGGTGTAGCCGGAGACCGCAAACGGCAGATGCAATCTTGCGTCGCGTATCGGCACCAAGGCCTGCTTGCGCAACTCCTCGTTGTCGCGCAGCTCGGGATGATCGGCGCGCAGGAGTTCGCTGATCCGCGCCCGCGTCTTCGTCCAGACCTTTGGCCCCAAGGCCATGAAAGCATTGAGCGACGGCGTCGAGAACACGCCGAGCGGCCCCACGTCGAGCCGCGAGTCCTGCTCAAGCTCCCAGAGATCGAGCACATAGTCGCCGATCGCCACGCCGACGCGCGGCGTCGGATTGGCCGCGGTCGAGAACACACCATAAGGCAGGTTCTGGATCGGAAAATCGGAGGCGGGATCGACGCCGATGAAGGAGCGGAGGCTGGGGTCGTTGGGATGGGGCATCACTTGGCTCGGTCTTTCCCTTCTCCCCTTGTGGGAGAAGGTGGCGCGAAGCGCCGGATGAGGGGTATCTGTCCGCGAGTCCGAAGGAGAGGTTCACG